>JBFWWA010000257.1:0-6871 GCA_050246455.1 Planctomycetaceae bacterium | reverse complement strand
GGCCATTTGATTCGGCCTGCTGTTGACGCGTCGGCACAGACAGGAATGTCTGTGCTCCGGGAATGACAGCGCGACGCTCCAATTGGCTCGCCGCTACTTCTTCCCGGCCTCGCGAAGCCAGTCTCCCATCCAGAGCTGGCTGGTCTTTCCGTCGAGACGAGTCGAAGTCCACATCAGCTTCCTGCCGTCGGGGCTGAAGACCGGAAGGATGTCGGTGCCGTTCTCGAACGTGATCCGTTCCGTCTTTCCGCCGGTGAACTTCCCGTCTTCCTGCGTGTACTCCATGGTGTAGAGATCGTAAGTCGCGCCGCGCGGACCTTGCGAATAGTCCGCCATCGTCCAGACGAGGTACTTTCCGCTCGGATGGAAATACGGCGCCCAGTTCACCGTTTTCAAATTGTTCGTGAGCTGGAACTCATGCTTGCCGTCGGCGGAGATTGCATAGATCTGGAGCATGTCCTTCTCTTCGCGATCGCTGCGGAAGATCACCCGCTTGTTGTCGGGCGAGAAAAACGGGCCGCCATCGTAGCCCGGCTGGTTCGTGAGCTGCCGGACGTTCTCGCCGCTTGCGTCCATGATGTAAAGATCGGGGTCGCCGTCGCGCGTCGAGGTGAAGACGATCTGCTTTCCGTCGCTCGAGTAGCTTCCTTCCGCGTCGTATCCGGGCGAGTCGGTGAGCCGTTTCATCTCACTGCCGTCGAAATTGCATTCGTAGATTTCCATATGCTCGTCGAAGCTCCACTGGTATCGGCGGCGGCCCCCTTTCGCGGCCTCTTCGCGCGCTTTCCGTTCCGAGCCGTCGAGGTCAGGGTCGGAATGCGTCGATGCGAAGAGGATTCGTTTCTGATCGGGAGAGAAGTAGCTGCAGGTCGTGTTGCCGCGCCCCGGGCTGATGCGCCGCGCTTCCTTTTCGCCGAGCTTCTGCACGAAAATCTGATAAAACGGATAACCCTCCGGATACGCCTGGTAAACGATCCACTCCCCATCGGGCGAGAAGTAACCTTCCCCCGCGCGCGGCATGCCGAAAGTGACCTGATGAATGTTCGCAAGATGTTTCGCTTCGCTGGCGGCGACGGAAGGATCGGACCCTTTCGGCGATTCGCCTTTGCCGGGCTCGGCGGCATTCCCCGAGGCCGTGGCAAGCAGCAGCAACGTGGCGACAACGAGCATTCTCAGATCAGGAATCATGGTCGGGTACCCGGTGCAGTTCTGGGGAGAGTATTGAGCGGTGAACGACCTGGCAGGGCGAGGCTGATGCCGAGCCGGGCCGGCTGAGCATTGGCACCCCGTTGAAGGCTGATTGTCGCATAGTGGTTCGTGTGCAACAATGGTTCAGTCCGGCACGGAGGGTCCCTTCAATTGTCGAACAGGAGCTGCCGCATGTTCAGGAATCGGTTCATCCACTGCCGTCCGTTGCCGGTCCTCCTGGCCCTCGCTGCATTCACAACGCCGGCAATGCTCCGCGCCGACGACTGGCCCGGCTGGGGTGGGCCGAAGCGCGATCTCGTCTGGCATGAAACGGGGATCGTCAGGAAGTTCGCGACCGATGGCCTGCTGCCGCGCGTCTGGTCGACGCCCATCGGCGAAGGATACTCCGGCCCTGCGGTGGCCGAGGGACGCGTTTACATCACCGACCGGCAGGCGCGCGAGCAGACCGAGCGGGTCGTCTGCCTCGATGCAGAAAAGGGAAACATCCTCTGGGAGCATACCTATCCCTGCAAGTACTCGATCAGCTACCCCGCCGGTCCGCGCTCGACTCCCGAGATTGATTCCGGCCGCGTCTATACCGTCGGCGCGATGGGGGACCTGTTCTGCTTCGACGCGGTGAAGGGAACGGTGCTCTGGCAGAAGAATTTCGTCAACGATTACGAGACCACGCTCCCCATCTGGGGAATGGTGGCGTCTCCGCTCGTCGACGGCGATCAGCTCATCACGCTCGTCGGCGGGAAGAATTCACTCGTCGTCAGCTTCGACAAAGCGACCGGCAAGGAACTGTGGCGGGCGCTCCACGATAAAGACGTCGGCTATGCACCGCCGATGATCTTCACCTTCGGCGGCGTCAGGCAGCTCGTCGTCTGGCATCCTTCGGGAGTGTCATCGCTCAATCCATCGAACGGCGAGAAGTTGTGGCAGGTGCCGTTCACGTCCAACATGGGACTCTCGATCGCCACGCCGCGGCAGATGGAGAATCATCTGTTCGTGACGACGTTCTACAACGGTCCGCTGATGCTCGAAGTGGCGGACGACGGAAGCTGGGGGCATGTCGCCTGGAAGGGGAAGAGCAGCGACGAGAAGAACACCGACGGGCTGCACTCGATCATTCCTTCCCCCGTCATCGATAAGGGCTACATCTACGGCGTCTGCAGCTACGGCCAGCTGCGATGCCTCGATGCGAAGACCGGCGAGCGAATCTGGGAAACGTTCGAAGCGACCGGGAAGGACCGCTGGTGGAACGCGTTCCTGATTCCGAACGAAGGAAGATACTTCCTGCACAACGAGCAGGGAGATCTCATCATCGCGAACCTGACGCCGAAAGGTTACGAGGAAATCAGCCGTGCGAAACTCGTCGAGCCGACGCGAAAAGTGAACCGGAGGATGACGATCTGGTCACATCCCGCCTTCGCCATGAAAAGCGTCTTCGCGCGGAACGACAAAGAGATTGTGCGGGTGAACCTGGCGGAGTAATCCGGAGCGGGCTACCGGCTACCGGGAAATGCAGGAACTCAACGCGACGGTTGGCCATCGAGTCTGTTTGTCTGGCTGAAAGCTGAAAGCTGAAAGCTGAAAGCTGAAAGCTGAACGCTGAACGCTACTCTTCTCATTTCCACATCAGGCATTCGATGTCCTACGACGTCATCGTGCTCGGGGTCGGAGGGTTCGGGAGCGGGGCGGTCTACCATTGTGCGCGGCGCGGACTGCGGGTGCTGGGAATTGAACGGTTCGGCGTCGCGCATGATCTCGGCAGCTCGCACGGCGAGACGCGCATCATCCGCAAAGCGTACTTCGAACATCCCGACTACGTACCGCTGCTCGTCCGGGCTTATGAACTCTGGCGGGAGCTCGAAGCCGAATCGGAAAGGTCGCTGCTGCACCTGTGCGGCTTGATGCTCGCCGGTCCGCCGGAGGGGGAAGCAGTCGGCGGCGCACGCCTCTCCGCGCGGCTCCATAATCTGAAGCTCGAAAACTTCACTGCTCAAGAAGCGCGGGAACGATTTCCCGGATTCCGGTTCCGCGACGAGTTCGAAGCGGTCTATGAGCCTGAGGCGGGCTATCTGGAAGTCGAGAACTGCGTCCGGACCCACATCGAACGGGCAACGGCGGCGGGCGCGGAACTTCGAACGAATGAGACCGTCACCGGTTGGAAATCGGACGGCCGATCGGTGCGCGTCACCACCGATCGAGGAGAATACCACGCTGCCAACCTGATTATCACGGCCGGGGCGTGGGCCTCGCAGGTTCTGGCCGAATTGCACATCCCGCTCGAAGTCCTCCGGAAGCCCCTCTTCTGGCATCGGGTTTCAACAAGCGATTACAACCTCGACCGCGGCGGGCCGGCGTACTTGTATGAAATGCCCGACGGTTGTTTTTACGGCTTTCCGAGTCTCGACGGCGAGATCCTGAAAGTGGCGGAACATTCCGGCGGCCGGCCGGTCGTCAATCCGCTCGAGGTCGATCGGACAATTCACGACTCCGACACGGCACCGATGCGGAATTTTCTCACCGAAGCAATGCCGGGGGTGCAACCCGAACCGATGCGGCACTCCGTCTGCATGTATACGATGACCCCCGACCGGCATTTCATCGTCGATCGGCACCCGGAGTTCGCGAACGTGGCGATCGGTGCGGGGTTCTCCGGCCACGGCTTCAAGTTCACCTCGTCATTGGGGGAAGCACTCGCCGACCTTGCGACGAAGGGGGAGACATCGCTGCCGATCGGGTTTCTGTCTTTCCATCGTTCGGCACTGAGGATGTAGGATTTACGGAATAATGGAACCCCGGGCCGACGACTCGTCGTCGGAAATTCGAGTATCGTGTGAAATGGTTTCGTGCTTCGAGCTTCTTTAGACATTCGTAGTTCGTGCTCATCCGATGTTATTTGAATCCATTCCACCGCGGCCCGCGCTCTCTCGGACGGTGCTCCTCGAACGGTTCGCCGCCGACGCGCGTGCCGAGAAACTTCTGCTCGCCAGCGGGGCTTACAAGGATGAAAGCGGGCGCACGCCGCTGCTCGAATCGATCCGGATTGCGACCGAGCGCGTGAACTCGCGCGGCATCAGCCGCGATTACCTTCCGGGGGCGGGAGACCCGAAGTTCATTGCGGCGATCGAATCCCTGCTGCTCGGCGAACTCAACGTCACGGCCGGAAAGCGGATGCGGACCGCGCACACGCCGGGGGGAACTGCAGCCATCTGGGTCGGTGCCATGCTGATCAAAGCCGTTGCGCCGGGCGCGCGGGTCTGGATCAGCGATCCGACGTGGGGGAACCACATCAAGGTGTTCGAACAGGCGGGGCTCGAGGTTGTTGCGCATCCTTACTATGACGCCTCGTCCCGAACGCTGATCTTCGACGACATGCTCGCCGCGGTCGAACGCATTCCGGCAGGCGACGTTCTGTTTCTGCAGGGAGCAACGCACAACCCGACCGGACTCGACCCCGATCCTGCGCAGTGGAAGCAGCTGAAAGAGGGGGTGCGCCGCCGGCGGATTTTCCCCTTCTTCGATCTGGCATTCTTCGGTTTTTCGAACGGACTGCGCGAAGACTTGCAGGGGCTTTTGCAGTTCCTTGCGGATGGCGAAGAGCTGCTGGTCGCGACTTCCCTTTCGAAATCGATGTCGTTCTACAACGAGCGCGTCGGCTCGCTGTCGATCGTCGGCGCGACGGAAGCGGGCGCGGCAGCCGCGTTCAGCCACGTTGAACATCTCATTCGCGGAAGTTACTCCAACCCGCCGCTGCACGGCGCGGCGATCGCGGCGGAAGTTCTGTCGGATGGAGAACTGTTTGCCTTCTGGGAGAAAGACCTCGCGGCAATTCGCGCGCGAATCCGGACGATGCGCGAGCGATTCGCACTAGGACTGTCGGCCCGCGTCCCCCTGCGAGATTTTTCCTACGTCGAGCGCGAGCGGGGGCTCTTCACGAAGTTCGACGTTGCGGAGGGTGCGGTGGATCATCTCCGCGAGCGTTACGCGCTGCATCTCGGCGCCGGCGGCCGCTGCAATATCACGGCTGTTCCCGAGGCGCGCTTTGAAAACGTCTGCGATCTCATCGCAGCCTGCATTCCGCTGACGAACGGTCCTTGACCTGCCGGAAGCGGGCGAATTCGCGCGGCTCAGGCTTATCGCTTCGCGGCGGAACTTTTCGCGTCGGCCTTTTTCGCGCCGACGTGCGGAATCTCGACGAGGAGAATCTCGACGACGATCGGCTCTTCCTTGAGCGGCTTCGCACCGGGCTCGGGCGGCTCGTGCGTCACGAAGACGTCGACCGAGCGATCGTGATCGGGAGAACTCCCCTCCTGCATCGCGTCGATCCAGCGCCCCTGTTCAATCTCGCGAAGCATCGACGGCTTCTTCGTCTTGATCGCCCCCTTGTAGTGGGTGACCGCTTTGCCGTAGTTCGCATCGCCTTCGATGCGGACGTAATGCACCGTGAGAGGCTCGACAATTGCGGCGCCGGGACCGGAAGCCGTCGGCCAGCGGCCGTGGAATTCCTTGACGACCTGTGCCCCGTCATGCAGCGGAAACGGAATTCCGTCCAGCAGGATCTTTTCGGCGGCGGGAGTCAGAGATCCCTTCGCCGAAGTTTTGGCATCGGCTTTCGCAATTTTCTTTTCGTCCGCGGCAGATTCTTCTGCGGCGGCCGGGTCGACCGCGTCTTCTTTCGCGGGAGGTTCGATGGCGACGGAGTCGAACCGCTCGTTGAGGACGTGAATGTACCGCTCAATCGCATCGCGCCAGTCGTAGCGGGCTTCCTGCGCTTTCAGACGCGCTTCTCGTTCTTCTTCACGCTTCTGCTGAGCAGCGCTTGTCTTCGGCTTCTCCGCGGTTTCTTCGTTGCCGCGTCCGATGTTCAAGCTGCCGATCGGTTGATTCCGGGCCGCCGGCTTCTTCGCGTCGCGAGGGCGATCGGCGTAGTTGAACGACTTCAGAACGACGAGCGCACCCGGGTCGAACCAGTTCTCTCCGAACGATTCAATCTGGTTCTCGACCTTCGCCGGGGCGGACGGTTCCTCTGCGGGTTTGTTGCGGTCGTCATCGTCGTCGCCCCGCTTCCCCTTCTTGCGAAGCCCTTTAACGACCTCCGGTTCTGCCATGTCGAGCTTGAAATCTTTCGCCGCACCGGCCAGAGCCGAAGGGCCTTCTCCCCAGCTCTTCTGCAGGAACTCGTGGAGTTTCTCGCGCGGCGCATCGGCCGGCAGAGATGCGAGCAGGCCGAGCAGCTGCGGCCGGTCCGACTCGTTCGCCTGGATGTGCTTGGAAAGTGCTTCCGCAAACTTCGCGCTCCAGAGGGCCGCGGTCGGGCTCGCGGAAACGTCACCGGCGGCGGCTGTAGCACCGGCGGCTGCGGCATCGGGAACGAAAACTTTCCTGAGTGTTCCCATCAATCCACCCGCCATCTTCGCTCCGGGAATCGCTCCGGCATTCGGCAGCATCCCGGCCGCGGGTGCGGGGAGACCTCCGGGGGGCATTCCGGGGGGAAGCTCCATTCCCGGCGGAAGTCCGGCAGGAGGCGCGCCCGATTCTTCGGGAGTCAGACCGAGGGCCTGCTTGACGGCGTTTTCGTTGGCTTCGGTAAGAGCAGCCAGAATCTCCGACTGGATCGACTCATCGGCTCCCGGAGCAGCGAGGAGCTGAATCTGATACGGAATGTTGTCGG
>JBFWWA010000256.1:0-6879 GCA_050246455.1 Planctomycetaceae bacterium | reverse complement strand
AGTCACCCGGAACAATTGAGGCACGACGCATTCTGGTCCTTGCATAGATAGAACAAGGGTGAGACGAACGGCTCTCGGTAGCGACGGAGCTCTTCGCGAAAATGGAATCGGCCAATCGACTGTCGCCGGCCGACCGTCGCCTGCATGCGACTCTGCTCGTCCGGCGCGGCCGCCCGGAAGACCGCCGCCAGGCAATGGACATCCTCGAGAACCTCGTTCAGATTCCGCAACAGGCGCAGGCCCGGGACCGCGTGCAGCTGGCATCGCTCTATGAAGCGGAGAACCGCATCCAGCCGGCGTTTGAGCAGTTCACCACGGTCGCACGCGATGAACAGGCCTCTCCGATCCATCTGGCGGCATATGTCGAGTTCCTGCAGCGCAACGCCACGGAGCAGCCGCAGTTCGTTTCGCGCGCCGAGATCATTCTGGAACGCCTCGAGGCGGATCCCGTTTCGGCACAGAGTGCGTTCCGTCTGCGTATCCGCAAATTGAAACAAGTTGAGGAGGCTGCCGCGAAGACCTCGGGAATTCGCACTGCGATCGACGCCTTCGTCACCAGGCAGATCGCCGCCAAGGCCGATGCGCAGGAAAAGCGGGACTCGTTCACCGGGCTGCTCGTCCTGCTGGTGCGGGAAGAACTGGGAGATGAAGCTGTTCGTGTCGCGCGGGAGACGACCGTCATCCCGAAGCCTTCGGCTGCAGCCTGCCTTGCAAACGGCCTGACGCTCGTCCGGGATTCGTCAAAGGTCGTCGAAGCGGCCGAACCGATTTTCCGGGACGCGCAACAGGAAGCCCCGGCCGATGCGGAGCTGCTTTTCGCGCTGGGAAACCTGCGGTATGTCAACGGGCGCCGCGATGAAGCTGTCGCCCTCTATCGCAAAGTTCTCGAGAGCAATCCCGATCACAAGCTCGCGATCAACAACCTCGCCCTTTCGCTCGCCGAGGATCCTTCGGGACTCGACGAGGCGCTCAAAGTCATTACCTCGGCCATTGCAAAGCTGGGGCGAGATTCCGGCCTGATCGATACGCACGCGGTCGTCCTGCTGCGGCAGAAAAACCCCGTGGAGGCCCGGAAGCTTCTAGAGGAAGCCGTGCAGTCGCAGGATTCCGAACCGATGTACTTTCTCCACCTGGCGGCCGCGTTTCATGCCGAAGGAAACGTTGACCGCGCCCGCCGCGTTTTTCAGCGAGCGGTCGCGCTCGATGCCGCAGCCGCGGCCATTACTCCCGGCGACCGCGCGATGTTCCGCGAACTCGAACAGCTGTTCACCGTTCCCGCGTCGGCGGATATGCCGGACAAGCCTCAGACTTAGGTGATTGATCGATGAAACGGATTTCGACAATTCAGGCGGTCGGTATTCTGATCGCCGTCGGCGCGCTCACCGCCGTCCCGGCCGTCATTCACGGCCGCATCATGAACCGTTGGGGAATGCCCGCGGATCTGCAGGTGGGCGCTGCGCGCGTGCAGAACTTCCCGACACAGATCGGCGACTGGAAGCGCGTTCGCGATGAAGAGCTCGACCGCACGGTCACCGAAGAGCTCAAGTGCGCGGGTTACGTCAACCGGCAGTACGTCAACGAGAAGACCGGCCGCGAAATCTCGCTGCTCCTCTTCGTCGGCACACCCGGTCCGCTTGTCCGCCACCCTCCCGAAATCTGCTACGGCAACCGTGCAAACACGCTGCTGCGCGGCCCCGAGCAGATCACCATCGGCGACAGCAACGAGACGTTCCGCGCTCTCCGCTACAAGGCACCGGGGCCGACCGGCTCCGAGTTCACGATCGTCTATGCCTGGAGCGATCGAGAACACTGGAGCGTCCCCGATTATCCGCGGACGGAGTTCGGCGGAGAGCCGATGCTCTACAAGCTGCAGGTCCTCTCGACCGACCTCGTCGAGGAAGGAAAGATCCTCCCCGCCTCCTGCGAGCAGTTCTTGCAGTCATTCGTGCAGGCCGCCGCATCCGGAACTCTGTAGTCATCGCGATCCGCACCGCGGATCGGGGTCGCAATTCGAACACCCCTGCACCCCGGCCGACGCAATCGATCAATCGGCTCGCTCAGCGAACCGCGCGATCGCTCGCCTCGGAACCGGCCGTCTGTTCGACGCGGGCGGTCGGATCCCCCTTCTTCGAGTTTCGGCGCGAAGCAGTGCCGGCGGTTTTCTCGTTGAACTCAGCGCTCGGCTTGCCACGACCATTTCTGACGCGCTCCTTCGCCGAAGTCTGATCGGCGCGACCGCTTCCGGCGTTCGTGGTGAGTTCGTCCGGTGTCGGTGCGGCCTTGGGAGAAGTCTCGGCCGGAGCCTGTTCGACCTCCGGCTGTTGCGCTTTCTTGGCTGGAATCGTCTCCTTCGATTCGCCCTCCGGTTCACTTTCTTCACTCTTCACTGAGGGAAACGCATCTTCCTCAGTTTCCGTCGTCGTCGATTCACCGCCGCGAACTCTTCGATCGGATGTCAGGGGAGTCTTCACCGGCAGAGGGGGGAGAAAGTTCTCGGAATCTTCCTCCGGTTGGAGTTCCGGCCCCTGGCTCGGCGCAGGAAGTCGATTCGATGGACTCATCGACTTCACATTTCCGGTTCCCGGGCTCCGCAGCGGCGCGAGGCCCGCTTCCACTTCCGGCAGTTCATCGACGGCCTGCGGTTCCGGAGGTTTCGGAGGAGTCGGGGGAGCGGCGGGAGGCTCGGCCGGTCGAATTTCCGTCGGCGGACTGGTCTGCGGAGCCTGCTCAGGCTGCGAATCGGTCGGCGGAGTTTCCTTCTGCTCGGGTGCGGCTTCAGCCGGCGCGGGGGGCGGAGTCGTTTTCGCTTTGGCCTTCGGACTGATCGGAAGGTTCGACGGCGCTCCGCCGTTGTCGATCTGACCCCAGGCAGTCGGATGATACCCGTAGTTCGGCACCGCGTACGCCGGAATCGGATGGTAGCAGGTCTTCACCCAGCAGTGCCGCCACGCGCGACGGTTGTCGCGACACGAATCCGCGCAGCGATGCAGGAGCGGATCGTATCCGCCGTAACCGGGGCCGCAGGCGCCGATCGGTCCGCACTCTCCGCCAGGCCCGCAGGCGTCGTTACCACAGGGACCTCCGCCCGGACCGGAAAGGTAAGGAGTTGCCGGATAAGGTGCGGACACCGGCGGCGCGGAAACCGCGGGGGCGGCTGCAAACGGCTGATTCACGAATGATCCGGTCGCATAAGGCGCGCTTGGAGGAGGCGCGTAAGCCGGCGCAACGGGCTGCACCGGGTACTTCAAGTGGCGATGCGAAACGACCGGCGCTTTCGGCCCCTTGTTGCGCGTGGCGAGAGCTCCGACCGCTGCCGAGGGGAAGGGATTGAGAAACGTCCCGACCGGCGGCCCGCCCCCTTCGCCGAACTGCGCGAAAGTTGCTGCGGAGGTGCTCGCGAAAATGACCGCGAACGCAATGCCCGCTTTGACTGGAAACCGCATCATGCTCTGCTCCGATCTGTCATCCATGACTGCAGGCATCATGCCTGTCGGAAGTGATCAAGTTGTCGGGATGCCGAAGACCGGCTCTAACGTGCTTGAGCGCCCTTGAGCGCCGGCGCGGCGGCGCGGCGCACGGAATTCATGCCTTGCTGCGACCCCGAGACATTGAAGTACTGCCCGTGGTTCATGAACGAAGTCACGTGACCCGTCGCACCCATTTCGAAATCCATCAACTGCTGACCTTGCGCAGCGGTCGCTTGCTGCAATTGCTGAATCGAACGTCCCATCGCAGCATTCTGTTTGCGGAATTCCTGTTGCGGGCGGACGCGGCCATAATATTCGGTACCGACGCCGCGACCTCCCAGCAGATTCAAGTACGGACTCACGCTCGGCCGGCGCGGCGCCGTCACCCTCCGGTTGTTGAATCCGCCGTACGGATTCGACATCGGATATTGTGCGAAGAGAGTGTCGCTCGCGACAACGAGAGAGAGGGCTGCAATGCCTGTGAGTGTCGCGTATCTCATGAGTGGCTCCGAAACGTGCGCTTCCGATCGATCTCTTCTCAAGCGCACCGTTTCATCTTAGGCTCCGAAATCCCGCACGACAACTTCCAGTATTTTTGCTGAACGCAGGGGCTTGACCGCGTAACGGGTTGCGTCAGAATCCGCCGCCGAATCCGCCGCCGCCGGTTCCGCCGGTTTCAACCTGGCCCACCGCACCGGCTCCAAGAATCACTACGCCGAAGATTCGTTCAATCGGCGAGGTGACCTTCGCGATGAAGGTGTCCATCGTCACGAGACAATCCGCCTTGATGTAGATCCGGTCCCCAGGAAAGACCTGGTAGTTCGTCGTCGTCACACCGTCTTCGGTAATGCCGCGCCAGTCGACGATCATGATCTGTGCACCGGGTACGTTCGGCGGCGCGGGACGAGCGATCCACATCCGCTTGGACGACACGTCCGAGAGACCCTGAATCTGCGCAACAGCGTCAAGAACGGTTTCGTTGCCGGTGTACGGAAGGCGATCGACCCGCTCGCCGGACCCGCCTCCGTCGGTGATGACGTAGTACACCTTGCTGTTGTAACCGATGACATCGATGCGGACTTCCGGATTCTGAATGTGGCCGTCGAGAGACCGCTCGACCGCGTGCTTCACTTCCTCGAGCGACATGCCGGCGACCTGAATGTTGCCGTAAATGCCGAGCGAAATTGTTCCATCGGGACGCACAAGGTGCTCCCCGGCGATCAACTGCTTGCCGGTGATGTCCCCCTGGGAAACCGCAACCTTCGGCATCGCCAGACCGACGACGTTGTGCAGGTGGTCAATGACCGCGGTTCGCGCTTCGTTCACCGTCTTGCCCGCAACCTGCACCGCTCCGTATTCCGGGCCAAGATCGACCGTGCCGTCGCTCTGGATTTTGAAAAGGCCGTTGATCAGTTTGAATTCGTTCGCCGCCGGATTCGTCGAATCCTCGATCGGCAGTGTATTGCTCGCGCGAATCTGCAAATCCTCGCCGGGGCGCAATGGTTCACTCTGAGAGCGAACGTTGTCGACGACCTCGACCAGCAGAATATCGGGTGGCTCGACGCGGTAATTGCTCAAAGTCGCCTTGCGAAGCTCGCGCGGCACGTCGTTCATCGCAACATGCGCAAGCGGATCCATTCCGTTTACCGCCGGAGCGGCGCAACCGGTGACGAGACCCGAGAGCAGCATCGCGCCCAGGCAGCCACACAGGGAAACCGAATGGCTACGATTGATCATGAATCCATTCTCTCTCGAGCAGCACCGACACGAACGGCTTGACCGCCGTCCCCCGGACGCACGCCGTAACATCCGTCCGCTTCGCCCTGTCGACGAAAACGGAACATCGGAAGAGGCACCTCTCCGACTTCTTCAACATCGGCCGGAAGACTGCGCAAACTTTAGCGGTTGTTCCGATTGCAGAGGTGTCCAGCCGTGCGGTGGGCCTCCCCCGCCAGCCGCCGGAAATCCGACGCAACCCGAACACAATCATCAGCTTGCGACGCAAGCGATGACATCGATTCAGGGCTGCGAGCTGCGCCGCGTCCGGACCCACGCCGTCTGCCGACGGTAGAGAAACCCCACGTAGAGGGGGAGCTTGCCCAGCACGTACCCCGGGATGGCAAGGAGCACGCGGGGAGGAAACTCGCGGCGGCCGAATCGCACCCATGCCAGGAAAACCGCGCAGGTAATGAGCAGGAGGGCTGACGACATGACCCTTGCTGCAAGCCATGAGCCGGTTGCCAGCCCGGCCCCGATCGCCACTCCCCAGAACACTCCACAGCAGAGCACGAACAACGACAACGGCGGGACGCAAATATCGAGCATCATTGCGAGACACCCGACGCGGCCGCTCCGCAGAAATCCCCACAGCAGCCTTGGGCACTGCGTGAGAAGCGTCTGCAGATGCCCATGTTCCCAGCGAGTCCGCTGGCTGACGAACGCGGCAGCGCGGTCCGGAAGGGGTGCCGTCAGGATCGCCTCACGACAGAACCGCGGCGACTTTCCGTCGAGAGTCAGATCGACCGCCAGCTGCATGTCTTCGACGATGTGCGCTCCGACAAACGATTCGGGTGTCAGCATCCCCCACGGGAAGGCCGCCCCCGAACCGGTCAGCAGGCAGGGCTGACCCAGGTTCGCCATCCCGAGGGGACGGACCTTGTTCTTCACAAGCACGGCCAGAGAGGAAACGACGTCGGCCGGTCTCGGATCGGCGGGGGGAGGCATGAGATACACCCCCTGCACCGGCCTTTGCCCTGTCGCCGCCGTTCGCGCGAGCGCATCGAGACAACCCGCGCTCAGCGTGCAATCGGCATCGATAATCGCTACGACGTCGGTCGGCGCGCCCGCAAGAACGTTGAGCCCCGCAGCCAACGCGAACCCTTTGCCGCGCTGTTCGAGGTTCTGCCGCTCGAACACTTCCGCCCCCTGTGCCCGGGCGATATCGGCGGTGTCGTCGGTGCAGTTGTCGGCAATAACCAGCAGCCGGTCTTTCTCGCGGAGTTGCGCACTCACCGATCGAAGGGTCGCTGCGAGAACCGCCGATTCATTGTGAGCAGGCACGAGTATGCCGATCGTCGGCCGCTCCGCCGATGGGTCGACGTTGCCTCGACGCGCAGGCAACAGCGCGAATGCGCACTGAATGAACAGCACCGCCGCCGGAATTGAGAGCAGCGCCGCGACGATGGTAAGAACAATTGTTACCGCCAAAGTCACAACGTCAGACCCCGCGTTTGGTTGCTTTTCAATTCTTCGCGGCGCGGCTTGCCGTTTCGAGTTTCTCGATGCAATACAGGTGCTCATCGCCGCGAAGGAACAGCTGGTTATCGACCGCCGCCGGCGTTGCTCCAACCGTTTCATCAATGCTGTTCGTCGCCACAATCTTGAATTCTTCGTCATCCTGAATGACGACGGT
>JBFWWA010000255.1:0-6897 GCA_050246455.1 Planctomycetaceae bacterium | reverse complement strand
ATTTCGGCCGAGCTGTATTTCTTTCCTTCGACGGTGTAGACCTTCGACTTCTCGTCGTAGAGTTCGGTCGCAGCGCAGTCGAGCGCAATGCGGACATGCTGCCCGGGTTTGTAACCCGCCTTTTCAATCGCCTTGAGAACGACCTCGATCGCTTCCTGGCTGCTCTTGAGATCGGGAGCAAATCCCCCTTCGTCGCCGACGGCGGTCGAGAGGCCCTTATCGGCCAGGATCTTCTTGAGGTGATGGAAGACTTCCACGCCGCATCGGAGCGCTTCGCCGAAGCTGTCGAAGCCGAGCGGCATGATCATGAATTCCTGCAGGTCGATCGCGTTGTTCGCGTGCTGACCGCCGTTGATGATGTTCATCATCGGGGCGGGCAAACGGTTCGCACCGACGCCGCCGAGGTAGCGGAACAACGGCAGGTAGCTCGCGCGGGCCGCAGCATGCGCACAGGCGAGCGAGCAGGCGAGAATTGCGTTGGCACCGAGGTTCGACTTGTTGTCGGTTCCGTCCGCTTCGATCATCGCTTTATCGATCGTCGCCTGATCGGTGACATCGAGATCGACCAGTACGTCGGCCAGCTGCTCGTTGACGTTGTCGACGGCGGCCTGCACCCCCTTGCCGAGCCAGCGGTCCTTCACGTCGGCGTCGCGGAGCTCGCAGGCTTCATGTTTTCCGGTGCTCGCGCCGCTGGGAACTGCGGCCCGTCCGATCGTCCCGTCTTCGAGCTCGACGTCGACTTCGACGGTCGGATTGCCGCGGCTATCGAGAATTTGTCGCCCATGCACGGCGGAGATTGGCAGACTCATTGCTTCCACTTCCTCATCATTTGGATCGGTTTTCAGGAGACTGTCTGGCTTCAGGCGTTTCTTTTACCAGAATCCCCCTGTCTGCATCCATCAAGGAAGCCGCTCCGGGACTGTCCCGGACCGGAATTCGCAACGCCGATTCGTTTGTTGCTGATATCGTCGCGTTCTTCGGACCGGCTTGACGGCACGTTTCCAGCAAGGGTTCTCGGAAATGCTCCGGCCGAAACGAGCGGATTTGTGCCGACTGCACCAGAACGGGGAGTGACTTCGATTTCAGGGAAAATGCTGGCTCGGCGAGCATGTTCCCCCCCGAGAACCATCGATCGAAATGACTTGCAGACACCGGGATCCCGTTGCATCCCGTGCTTTCGCTTCCATTCGAAATCTCGGATGCAAAATCTCCCGCATCTCGCGAACATCAGTGATGATGCGACTTTACCCGGCTTCGGGGATATCGTTAGAATCCGCGGCAGGCCGGGGCGGTCGCGGGCCCTGCCGAATGGCTTTTTGCCGTTCGGAGCTTGCGGCACCCTCCAGAAGGAAGCCGTAATGGCAAAGAAAAAGGCGAAGCGGAAGCCCGCCCCAGCTCCCAAAGCCAAGCCGAAATCGAAGCTGAAGGCTAAGCCGAAAGCCAAGCCAAAGGCGAAATCGCGGCCGAAATCCAAGACGAAATCGCGGACGGCCGCTGCGTCCACGGCGCGGAAAAAGACCAAGCCCAAAAGCAAGGTCGCGAAGCGTCCGGCCTCCGGGAGTCAGCCGTCGAAAGGCCGCGCGAGCAAGCCGGCTGCCAAGGCGTCTCGTCCTGTCGCGAAGAAGGCCGCGCCGTCCGCGGCGGTTTCCAAACCTCGGATTCCGGCCCCCGCTCCCGCCCCTCCGACGGCCTACGTCAGCGTCGAAGAGTACATCCGAAGTCTTCCCGGCTGGCAGGCGGAAGTGGCCCGCGCAATCCGTGAGATCATCCGCACGGCGGCCCCGAACTCGGCGGAGTCGATGAAGTGGGGCCAGCCGGTGTACGAGGAAGATGGGCCGATCTGCTACTTCAAATCGTTCAGCGACCACGTCACCTTCGGCTTCTGGCGCGGGACGGAGATGCCGGACCCGTCAGGCCTGCTCCGAGGGGACGGCGACAAGATGCGGCACGTCCGTCTCACGATGTTCGATGACATCCCGCGCGATCCACTGGAAGAGTTCGTCCGAAATGCCGTTCGCCTCAATCGGGAGCGAGGCAACCCGAATTTCGGTCGGTAATTCCCTTAAAAAACTGGCGACTCAGCCGTCACGCGTGTACTCTGGAAAGAAATAGCGGTCAGGCGGAATAGCGAATTGTCGCGGCCATTTGCAGCCGTGAAGCGCGATTGCCCCCGACGGAGTTGTCCCGGAGTTGCATCATGCTCGTCCCTCATGCTCGCTGGTTTTTCCTTCGTACACCTGCGGCGCGACGGCGGCGTTTTTCGTCCCTGCGCACGGTTGAAGTTGTCGAGCAGCGGTGCCTGCTGAGCGCGAGTTCGCTCATCGTCCGGGACGCAGCCGGCAACCCGATGGATCCGGAGAAGTCGGGGATTTATCCGCACCAGATCTTTCCGCCGGTCCCGTTTGCACCCGTCGCGCCGAACTCTGCAAACAGCACCCTCGAGAGAATTGTGACGGACGTGACTCCGGCCGAAATCACGAAGAACCTCGGCACGGTGGTTGAGCCAGTCATTGCCGTTCAGATCCCGGAGCCGATGAAACCGGTCGTGAGCAATCCCGCGCCCTCCGTGCCCGTGACGCTTCCCTCGCTGGTCGCGAATTCCAACCGTCAATTGAAGATCGGCAACGTGACATTGACGTTCACTGTCCGCACGAAGTCCGAGATCTCGATTGCAAACCTCTTCGCGGCGTCGGTTTCATCTGCGAAGAGTACTTCGTCAATCGGCGGCAATCTCGTCGAATCGAGCATCAGCTCGCAAACCACTGATCACGGGAACCGGAAGCCGCTGAGCAGTTCACCTTCGATCACGTCCAGCTGGAACGCCGTCGCGACGACAAACGAACAGCCGATGCAATCCGCGAGAATGACGTCGGCCCAGTTCAACGCTGTCGCGATTTCGTCGGAATCGACCGCCGGGGAATCCCGCACGTCGGAAACACCCGATCAGACGATGTTCGTTCTTGCAGCGAATTCCGAGTCGCCGGAATCCGTCGCGGCGACAAGCGTCTCGACGACCGGCAACGACGTCGGCGGACCGCTGCCGATTCTCGAAATTGATCGGTTCGGAAACACTCGGCAGACCCCTTCATCTGCTTTCGGGACCGAGGATCAGTTTCAAGCGGCGCTGACGACCTATTTCTCGAACTCCCAGATGTTGGGTCGCTACGACAGTGCCGCCGCGAAACCGGCCGTGCTGCCGCAGACGCCCGAGCGGGAGTCCGACCTGGTTCTCACGGGGAAACAGGGGAGGCGCTTCGCCGCGCTCGCCGGTGACAGCGCCGACGACTTCTTCCGCCAGTCTTTCAAGTTTCTCGTCTCACCGATGGGTGAAGGGGAACAGCAGAAGGGCGACGAGAACAAGCCGAACGTTCCGGGAACGGAAGGAAACGTTGACCCGGGGACCCGGCCGCAGAATGGTAACGACTCCGACGCGACCCCGCGCGAGCAGTCCGATACCGACATGAAGGAAGGAAGCCTCACCTGGGCCGGCCTGCTGCTCGCTGCCGCGAGCGGCTTCCGTTCCCTGCGGAACCACCGAAAGAAGCAGCGATCGGCTGCCGCGGCTTGACGCGGACAGGCTGAAATCCTTCCGTTTCCGCGAGTCTTTGCGGCTTCTTCACGCGCATTCCGGGCCGTACTCCGCTCGGAAATCCTGGAACTCTCCGGGGAAACCCTTGGGGATTCCTGAAGTTTCCGCCGGCGCGTTCGGCAAAGTCGTCCTGTTCGGAACGCTTTGCGCTGAACCCTGATGCGGAATAGTTCACAGCGTCGCCGTTCTGAGAAATGGTGTTAGATTTTTCGGAGGGGTTTGCCTCTGATCCCCGCACGGTTTACGGACGATTCCGAGCATTTCAAGGTTGTGAAACTGCGATGGCAAGTATGTCGACAGCCACGATGGCTGAGCGCGGAGCAGCGCTGGAGCGCTTTATCCGTCGCGTGGATGAGATCTCAAGCCTTCCGGACGTGGCGGCTCGAATCATCCAGGCCGTCAACAATCCGGAGACATCCGTCAGTGACCTCCGCACCGTCGTCGAGAGCGATGCTTCGCTCGTGGCGCGTCTGCTGCGGACGGTGAACTCGGCGGCCTACGGCTTGCGCAGCCGCGTCGACAGTATTCACCGTGCAATTTCGCTGCTCGGTTTCAGCACAATCAAGAACCTTGCGGTGACCGCATCGGTGTCGCAGCTCTTCCGCGACAAGACTCCCATCGGCCCGTACTCGCGTCCGGGGCTCTGGAAGCATCTGGTGAGCGTTGCGGTCGCAGCAAGAATGATCTCACAGCGCTGCCGCATCAGCCAGTTTGACGAAGCGTACATGTGCGGACTGCTGCATGACATCGGCATGGTTCTCATCGATCAGCAGCAGAACCCGACATTCCACAAGATCATTCACGCACTCACTCCCGACGTTGAAACGACGGCGGTCGAACTGGAACTGCTCGGTTTCGACCATACGCAGGTCGGGGCCGCGGTCGGCGAGAAGTGGGGATTCCCCGCCTGCGTGATCGACGCGATCCGCTTCCATCACGATTCGACCCGCGCCGGCGAAGCCCATCGGCAGATTGTTCGCGCGGTCGAGGTTGCGAACTTCCTGTGCACGCGCAAGGGAGTGGCATCGACCGGCGTGCAGAACTTGCGGATTCCGAAGCCGGAAACGTTTTCGAGCCTTTCAATCGGCCGTGAGGGTTTGAAAGTGCTGATTGAAGATCTCGACAAAGAGCTCGAAAAAGCCCGCGAGTTAATGGAACTTTGAAAGCGAATAGTCGCCCCACGGCGAGAGGTTAAGGCAGGGAATGTCCGGGCTCGATCCACTTCTGGAAGCGGTATTCGGTACGGACGAATCGTCCCAGTGCGAGGCCACAATGTGCCTCGAGCGCCTCGCCGCCGCGCTCGGTTCAATCGGACTGGAATCGTTGTGCGTCCTCGACGGCATGGGCCGCAGCCGGATCGCCTGGCCGAAAGACTTTGATGCCTCCGCGCTCGAGGCCGAATTCGACCAGGCGGATTTCAGCGACATCCGCGACAACGGCGACGTTTGCATTCTTCCGGAATCGAACGGCTCGACGACGTTCTTCGTCCGATTCGAGGATGCAAAGACCGGTTATTTTGCGGGGCGCGTCGAACCCGTCCGGACAGACGGACGTTCGCTCGCGCTCGAACTCGCGGATTTGATGCCGACGTTCCGGACCTGCGGTTTCGCGATCGGCGCGATCCTGCTCTTGTCGGAATCGTCGGCTCGCAGTGCGTCGCGCGTCGATCAATTGACGAACCAGTACGAAGCGCTGCGCGAGGAGTACTGCCGTTCGGTCGCCGCGAAGCTCGAAGCCTACGATGAGCGACTGCGCGACCAGAAGCGTTACGCCGCGCAACTCGAGGAAGACGTCGCGGAACGAACCCGCAAGCTGTTCGAGAAGCAGGTCGCGCTGCAGAACTACGCGAACAAGCTCAAAGCGGCGAAGGAACTGCAGGAAGAAAACGCCAATCGGCTCGAGAAGCTCGTCAACGAGCTTGAAGCCGCAAAGGCCGTTGCGGAAGAAGCGGTGGAATGCAAATCTGCGTTCCTCGCGAACATGAGCCACGAAATCCGTACGCCGCTGACGGCAATTCTCGGTTTCACCGACTTGCTCAAGAACGACGAGGAGCTGCACCAGCCGGAACAGCGTGCCGAGGCACTCGACACCATTCAGCGAAACGGCCAGCACCTTCTCGAACTGATCAACGACATTCTCGATCTCTCGAAGATCGAAGCGAATCGACTCGTCGTCGAGAAAATCCGCTGCTCGCCGGCGGAAATTGTGCGGGACGTGCGCGGCTTGATGCAGCTCCGTGCGAAGGCCAAAGAGCTCACATTTGTCGTTGCGGCAAAAGGAGCAGTGCCGCAGACCATCGCCAGCGATCCGACTCGCCTCCGGCAGATTCTGATCAATCTCGTCGGAAACGCCATCAAGTTCACGCACGCGGGGTCGGTGCAGCTCATTGTCTCGTTGATTACCGACGGTCCGCAGCCGCAGATGCGGTTCGACGTGATCGATTCCGGCATCGGCATGTCGGAGAAACAGCTCACCGGCATTTTTGATCCGTTCACGCAGGCGGACGCATCGACGACGCGCCAGTTTGGTGGAACCGGACTCGGTCTGTCGATCTGCAAACGGCTGGCCGAGCTTCTCGGCGGCAGCATTTCCGTCACAAGCCGGCTCGGCGAGGGAAGCACGTTCACGGTCATCGTGCCGACGGGCAGTCTCGACGGTGTTCCGCTGGCGCAGTGCATCGACGTGCCGACGCCGGCTCCGCCGGTCGAGGTTGCAGCCCAGGCAACTCCGGGAATTCTGACCGATTGCCGCATCCTCCTGGCGGAAGATGGGCTCGACAACCAGCGGTTGATCTCGTTCCTGCTGCGAAAGGCAGGAGCGGACGTGACGGTTGTCGAGAACGGGAAGCTCGCCTACGAGCACGCGGTCTTCACGAAAGAGGGGCGCGGAACAAGAGCGGAAGACCCGCTCGAGCCGTTCCACATCATCCTCATGGACATGCAGATGCCCGTGCTCGACGGTTACGGCGCCACCGCCCGTATCCGGAGCGAAGGGTGCGAGATACCGATCGTCGCCCTCACCGCGAATACGATGCAGGGGGACAGGGAGCGGTGCCTCGAAGCAGGGTGCAATGAATACCTCTTCAAGCCGATCGATCGCAAGACGTTGATCGATACGGTTGCACGCCTGACCGGACGCCTCGGCAGCGAATCGCAGCCGACCGCCGTTACGTCCGCTTGAAGGTTCGGGCTTAATCCCACTTGATGATGTCGATCAGGCTCGAGAAATCGTCCGTCCAGAGTCGGGCGTTTCTCTGCGGCAGGAGCGGCGTCCAGTTGGTGCGCGTCGCAAGGCTTCCGAAAGCCGAT
>JBFWWA010000254.1:0-6907 GCA_050246455.1 Planctomycetaceae bacterium | reverse complement strand
AACCGCCGACAACGAGTTCGCGGGGGATCCGTTTCTTTCGTATCGTTTCCACGAAGCGGGCGAATACCTGCTCGAAGTTCGCGACGTCCGCTACAAGGGGAACCAGTACTGGAACTACAGCGTCGACATCAGCGATCGGCCGTTTGTGATTGACGCATTTCCGCTTGCGGCAGCGCGAGGGGCTGATACCCGGCTGGAACTGATTGGCGCTCAGATGGCAGCCGATCCGTTCGCCGTAATGTCATTGCCGGCGGACGCGCCGCTCGGCCTTCGTTCTTTCGTGATCAAAAGTGGCGCGGCCGAAACGAACCCTGTTTCGCTCGTCGTCACCGACCTGCCGACGATTGTCGAATCGACCGCGGACAATAACGCTCCAGCCACTGCAATGCCGATCACCGCGCCTTCCCTGCTGAGCGGTCGAATCGAGGCGGAGGGAGACATTGACTGTTATGCATTCGATGCGAAAAAGGGTGAACGATTCTCGCTGGAAGTGATTGCACGCCGCGCTCAATCGCCGCTCGACTCCTCAGTGCGGCTTCTGAATGAGAAAGGTGGCTTGCTCGTCGAAAACGACGACTTCGGAGAATACACGAAGTCCCATGCCGACTCTTTGTTCGAGAACTGGACCGCCCCCGCCGACGGCCGATACATCGTCGAAATTCGCGATCTGCTTCTGCGCGGCGGACGCGATTTCGTCTACGGCCTCAAGCTCACGCGGGCAGAGCCTTATTTTGAACTCTATCTCGATACCGACAAGACGCAGGTGTCTGCCGGAACGGCCGGGGTGATGTACGTCGTTCTGGTCCGAAAGAACGGCTTCGACAGCGACGTCGAACTCAAAATCGACGGCTTGCCCCCGACAGTCACTGCCAGCTGCGGCCGCATTCCGGCCGGCGGCTATCGGGATGGATGCATCATTCTCAAAGCCCCCGCCGACGCTCCGAATTCCGTGACCAACGTCACAGTCAGCGGCACTGCCAAGTGGAAACTTCCTGACGGCTCGATGCGCGAATCGACGGTGGTCGCGCTTCCCCGTCAGGAAACGTATCTGCCCGGCGGCGGTCGCGGTCATTGGCCGGTCGAATCGTCGGCCGTTTGCGTGACGTCGCCGAGCGATATCCGCTCCGTCAAATTGAGCTCGTACGAACTTTCGCTCAAGCCGGGCGAATCAAAAAAGATCGACGTGACAATCGAACGTGCTCCGGAGTTCAAGCAGAACGTCACGCTCGACCCGGTCTTTCAGCATCTCGGCAATGCATACGGCAACACCCTGCCTGCCGGGGTGACGGTCGATGCCAAGAACAGCAAGACGCTGCTGACCGGCACTGAAACGCAGGGGCACATCACGTTCACGGCAGCCGCCAATGCGGCGCCGATCGAGAAGGTTCAGGTCTCGATGATGGCGAACATCTCGCTGAATTTTGTGATGAAAGCGACCTACAGCAGCGACCCGCTCCTCATGACGACGGTTAAGCCGTAGTGTCCGTGGAGCAGTTGGCATCGCTGCCGTTGAGTTTCCCGAGCGTCGACATCCCGCAGTACTTCCAGTTATGCAGAAATGCTGGGGTGGCCGGTTGGAATCGTTGGAATCAATTCGGGTGGCCGGGGCAAAACGAAGTGTGCCCCGGAATCTCCGTGGAAACGGGTTCGAGTTCCCGGACACCCTTTGCACAGCAACCGGTGCCGCCCGTGCTGGTCGTCATTCCGCATTCGCAGCCGGTTTTCCGACCGATCGGGTTCCCGAGGCTTCGATGAAGCGACGGGTCCGAACTTTCGGAATGGCGATCTCCGGCGGCACTTCCGTTTCCGGATCGATCGAGACCGGTTGCGAGCTCATCGGATCAGCGGCAGGCTGCTGCGGTGCCGACGCGTAATCGAGGGCCGGCACTTCCGCCGGTCCTTTGAGCCCGCGGTTTGCGAGCTCGGTCCGCATCAGGAGTTTCAGTTCCTGACGCTGGCTTTGCTCAGGACCCGAGATGAGTGCGACCTGATCGACGACGAAGCGCATGTTTTCCTTGTTGAGCAGGATGCGGGCTCCCCGGCGGTCATCGCCGAGCGATACCAGCGCCTGCGTGTCGGAGTACTTGATTGCAGTCAGGGGATACTCCAGGAACGGCAGTGCGGCACGTCCGGCGGGGGGAACCTGCTCGGTCTGTTTCCAGACGACGCGGTTCATGTCGCTCGACGAGTGCATCTGCAGGAATTCGATTTGCGGAGCATGCGAGAGCAGACTCGGGTCGGCCGCTTTGAGGCCGATCGCGAAGTTGTGAATCGGAATCGTGATTTCGAGCGTGGTCTTCAGCGAGTTCGGCCGATCCATGACCGGCATCAGGACATCGTCGACACAGACGCGCCCCGACCAGTCTCGCAGGATGTACGACAACACGCGCGAGCCTTGCTGCACGGTGATCTCGATCACCTCGCCGTGGAACTCCGTCGAGAGTACTTTCGGCGTGACAGGTTCGATCTCGTCGACTTTCACAAGTTCAAACCGGTGGGTATCAAGCTGATCCCAGACGCGCTTGTTGAAGTCGGCGGTCGAAACTTTCTTGAGGACGTCGAGTTTTCGTTCCGCGAACGAGCGGCTGAAGAGCTCCATCACTTCTTTGGACGTGAAGACGGCCGAAAGCCGTTTTTCGTGCGCGTTGTCGTAGACGGTCACTTCATGGACGAGGAACCGGGCCGGGGTTTCGCCATCTGCGTCAGGGTCAAGACGATTGAGGGTGATGCGCATGACCTCTCCGTCGCTGCCGGTTACGAGGTCAGCTCCCTTTTCGGTCATGAAGACCTGATTCTTCTCGACCCCGATCTTCAGGTTGGGCAATGGCAAGGTTTTTGTATCGGCGAACTTCAAACTCTGATTGAAAAGCTGTCCGGTCGTGGACTTTTCAAGAGCGGGCTTGTCTTCTGCGCGGTAGGCCGCAAGGAACTTATCGACGGCCCTGACGACCGCCGCAGTCTTCACGAACGAAGCGACGCGAGTTTTTTCGTCTTTGCTGTCGAGTGCTGCGTCGACGACCTTCCAGTCTCCCTGATAGAGACGGTACGTCAGAACGATTTCACCCTCGGAGCGATTCAACCGGACGATCGCGTCATCGCCGTCGAGTTGCGCCTCAGGCCGGCTCTTGAGTTTCGATGGCTTGTCGCCGACGATCTGTTTTGAAAGGACGATGAGCTGTTCAGGAGTCAGTTCGGCGAGAAGCTTCGACGTTCCGGGTGAGCAAACGGCAAGGATGGCTTCGCGGTCTCCCTTTTCCCACGCGTTCAGGAATTCTCGCACGGAATGGAGCAGATCCATCTGTTCCGTAACGCTCTTCGCCGCCGAGAGATCCTTCCGGTTCTGCTTGACGAGGACGTCGTCGACGACCCACTTTCCTTTCTTGCCGTCCCGCGTGAGGCGATACTGCAGCTTTCTCGATTTCGCTTCACCGACAGAGACGGTGGCCGTCACGAGCTTTTCGTCGTCAGAGACGTCCTCGACCTTGAGGATTTCGGTTTCGAGCTTGTTCTTCGCATCCTGGGGCGGATACAGCTTGAGGATCTTGAGATCATCCACGGCTTCGTCGCGCCGCAGAGCCTTCTGCTCGAAGGTTTCGGATGTGGCCACCTTGAGCGCTTCGAGGTTCTCTCCCTCGAAGGCTTTCGTGAAGCGCGCAATTGCGTTCTTCTCGACGAAGTGCGCGCAGCCGGGGCATAGAATCAGAGAACTGGCGGCCAGTCCGGCCGCAAGCGCATTGCGAAACATCGTCACGCTCCCGGCCAATGAAGGGGCCGAAAAGTGCGCAAGAACTGGAATCAGTTTGCAGGGAGAAGAGAGAGAAATGCTTGAGAGGAGCGGGCTTCTCGCAGATTTTTCGCGATGCGTCAAGAGGGAACCAAGGGGCAGTTACGGCCATTTTCGCGATAACTCCGCAATCGGGCCGAACTTCCGACCGCGAACGACGGTCTGTTGTTGAAAAACACAGCGACAGCACCGAGGCCACGGGCTGCCGACGGCTCAATACCGGATGAAGAGACAGGTCGTCCCAGGCATTCGTCATCTGGAATTCATCACTCCCCTCCGAGGGGCTTCAAATGCCGGAATCCGAATTGACCTCAGAGTGGTTCGCCGATGAGAACTTCTGGGAAGCGAACTTTCCGTTCCTGTTTCCCGATGCACGGATGAAAGCGGCGCCCGAGGATGTCGCTCGAGCGCTGGCGCTGGCAGGGGGAAATCCGCACGATGTGCTCGATCTTTGCTGCGGCCCGGGCCGGCACAGCATCGCGCTCGCGAAGCGAAGTTTGCAGGTCACCGGTGTCGATAGAAGCCGCTTTCTGTTACGAAAAGCGCGCGAACAGGCGGATTCGGACGGCGTGGCGATCGAATGGATCGAATCGGACATGCGGGAGTTTCGCCGGCCTGCCGGATTCGATCTCGTGCTCAATCTGTTCACGTCGTTCGGGTACTTTGAAGACGATTCCCAGAACCGGAATGTTCTCGCAAACATCTATGCTTCGCTTCGCACCGGTGGCGTGTTCGTGATCGACACGCTCGGAAAAGAGCCCTTTGCGCGCATTTTCGCTCCCACCGGTGTCGACGAGATTCCGGGCGCTGGATGGATGATTCAAAAGCGGACCATAAGCGACGACTGGACCCGCATCACGGTCGAGTGGATCTTGCTCGAAGGAGAGACAGTACTACGGTTCCATTTCCGCCACTGGCTTTATTCCGGCCGCGAGCTCAAAGAGATGTTGCTGTCGGCGGGCTTTCGCGACGTCAAACTCTACGGCAGCCTTGACGGCAGCAGCTACGATGCGGATGCGAAGCGGCTGGTAGCGGTTGCGCGCAAAGAGTGACGGCTGGGGATCTGCAGATCGCCTTGAAACAGATCCGGTCATTTTCCCGTCGGCGCAATTTCACGAACTTCGACCGTGACCGATTTCTTGTTGTCGGCGAGGCTTCGCCAGAAATCGTTCACGCGAAAGTAGACAGTGCCGGTGACCGGTGCAGCGAATCGGGCGTGGCGACCCACGGGGATCGTTTCGCGCATGCTTTCGGCCTGCTGTTGAGCTGCGTCGGCCGGCGCATCGTTGTGTGAGATGGAAGCGCGGATCGAAGCGAGGAGCCGACCGATCGGCCGACCTTCCGAATAAAAAATGCTGATGCCGTCCGGCGTGCTCGTCCATGGCACCGGTTCGTCGGCAAGCGTGAATTCGCCACTCGCCGTAAAGTCGTAGGTCTTCCCTTTCTCGACCAGCACTCCGCTTGATTGCCAGCCGCGATCGGTGGCAACTTCGATCCGCTTGTTTACTCCCAAAGCGAGTGGGGCTCCGTCCCGAAATTCGATCGCCGCTCGCTCGAAGTCGAATCCGGGCTGAAGCTCCGCAGCGAACAATGCCCACTCGGTGCTCAAATCGGCGAGGTCGTCCCGGAAAAGCTCCGTTTGTTTCGTTTCGAACTCTCGGCCGATCGTATGCTTTCCGAGCGTGCGGAAGCGGTCGCGGTATCGCGGATGGGAATCGAGAAACTGGCAAAGTCCCCAGGCCCAGCCGTAGCGGGAGTTCTCGACAAACTCTTCAGGCCGTAATCGATCGACCTCCGTGAGAGAGAGCAGTCGCCCGCTGGCGACGTCGGCTCGAATCATTTCAATTCGACCGAGTCCGCCGAACGCTTCGTGTTCTTCCGGCATGACGCGGAAGCTGATGCTCCCGTCCGGTTCGACGCGATGCGTCCCGAACATTTCTGCCATCCCTTCCATGTACCACGCAGGGGCCTGCACGTTCGGCATCGCGGTCATGAAGCAGTGAGTTGCTTCGTGGATCATCAGATGCCGGCGGTAGTAATCGAACTCCTGGTCGTTCAACCAGAATTCCGCTCCACGATGCCGGCCGTGCAGGAATTGCGGCAAGTCGTCGGGAAGCACGTTCAGTCGGATGAACAGTTCCCGGTCCTTCATGATGTAGCCGGTCAACTGATACTCGGACCTCTCGCGATCGGGCGGAAGCGGTCCGAAGTATGAGACCCAGGCGTCGTATACGGCGTCGATGAACTTTGGAAGCGACTCCGCGATCTGGGGTTCGATATCGGTGTGCAGTCGCAGACGTTTCGATTCGAACGTGCGGATTCCGTTGCGCTCGAGCAGGTTCACGTCCGGTTTGACCCGCTGATCGGACGGGCGAAAGATCGGCTCCGGCACCGGGGCTTTCCTGGCGGGGGCGGAATCGGGTGTTTCGTCGGAGAGTGTTCCCACAGGTTTGGAATCCGCCAGCTGCGACTTCGATTTGTCATCCGGCTGTGGTGGGGGAACAGCCCGCTCGATTTCCTGAATCTTCGCTTTCCGCTCCGATTTCGGAGGGACGGCCTGCCGACTTGTTGATTCTCCGCACCCGGTCACGTTTAAGAGGGTCACTGCGAGGATCAGCGCGATCGAGCAAGCACTGCGGAAGTGCTGCCGACCAGCCTGAACGGGTTCCAATAGTGCTTTCAACTGGCGGATCGATCTCAATTTGTGCGAGTCCGATGGGGGAGAGTTTTCGCAAGAATCTTTGCTTCAAAAACGGCAATTATACGGCGGAAGAACCCCGATTGCTTTCACTCAATTTCACGGCTAGCCTGATGCGTTCGGAACGCTGGCTGATTCTTTGACAATGTTAATGGGGGTGCCCATTCTCGATGAGCCCATTCCAGTATGCGCTGAACTCCAGCACCATTCGCCCGACGCCGATCCTCGAGAAGATTGCAGTCGCAGGGGAATGCGGGTACGCCGGTATCGAGCTATGGCATGATGATATCGAATCGCACCTTTCGAGCGGCGGATCACTCGCCGAGATTCGTAACGCACTCCACGACCACAACCTCGCGGTTCCGACGACAATCTATCTCAAGGGTTGGTTCGATACGCACGGCGATGAGCACGCGCGGGCCCTC
>JBFWWA010000253.1:0-6909 GCA_050246455.1 Planctomycetaceae bacterium | reverse complement strand
GTGGTCCATCACAACGTAGATGAAGAACCCGCGCGTGACGTAGTTCTGATTCGCAGATTCTTCGTCGATATAGCGAGAGTCCTCTTTCACTGCGGCCTTCTTGGGTGTTGCGCCGGTGAGTCGGAAGCCTCCTTCTCCGGGCTCCGGAGCGGCTGCGGCAACGTCTGCCTGCCCTTCTCCGCCGCCGAAAACTTCGTTGAGGTCGAACGACATGCTTCCCGGCACCCCGCCTCCGCCGCCGCGCGAGGCATTCGACGATTTACCGCTTTCCTCTGCAATCATATCCTTGACCGCTGCGTTGCCTCCGTCATCGTCGAAGCCGCGTTTCTTGGTCTTCGGCTTAGAAGCGGTCCCCTTGTCCGCCGCTTTCGATGTCGAAGTTCCCTTCATTCTGTTCTTGAGGTCCTGTCGGGAACCGCCACGCAGACGCATGTTGACGATCTCTTTGATCGACGCATCGACGATCGACTGTTTCCCTTCATTGACGTCCTTGACGGCATGCAGCAGTGAATCAGCCAGCCAGATGTCTTCTTGTGCGTCCCAGATCTCGTTGTCGCCCGGAATACTCAGGGCATCCCATTTGCCAACGGGCACTCGCCAGCTGTCAAAAATCGTTTCAGGAAGGTAAACCAGGCCTTTCCCGGTCGGTTCCAGCGGATCCACGATCTTGCGAAGATTCTGAAGCTCCTGATCGTAGGCGACGCGATAAAGATCCCGGCCGTTCATTGCCGTGAACTTGCCGCGAAACTGTCCGCGATACGGCTCAACACTTGCCGGGAAGCGAAACAGATTCTGCTGAGAGTCCCACAATTTCTTGGCTTGCGCGTCGAGGAACGCCTTGCGCTCGGCATTAACCGCTTTCAGACCGTCCGACCAGGTCTTGTTCGGGAGCGACTTCGGGTTCGGCGGCAGCGCCTTGAACGAATTGTCGATCGCCGATGCACGCGACGTAATCTGAGCCGACACCTCGTTGGCCATCGACCACCATGCCACGATCGGCAGGATGATTGCCAGCGCCAGAAGAATCCAGAACTTGTGTTCAAGCAATGGCTTCAGTTGTTCCATCTCATCAACCCTCTGACAGTGTCCGTTCGACGATCAAATCCGGTATACGGTGACGATTACTTCTGAGCGGGCGCCGGCTGTTCCGTTGGTGCAGCTGCGGGCGCTGCGGCGTTCGGAGCGGCAGCCGGTGCACCGGGGGCGGGTGCGGGGCTGCCGGGTGCCGGCATGTTCGCACCCGGTGTTGCATCGCTCGCGGTCGGCGGCGTGGGATCCTGCGCCTTTCGGCTGGATGGGGTCGTCGGTTTCCAGATGAATTCCACCAGGAAGAACGTCTTCTTCAGTTCTTTTGCGGTCGACGACGGTCCTTGTTGCTTCTTCAGATTCTGCCGCTGTGTGCGCCGGTCACGGGCGTTACCGTCATCATCGTCGTCCGGGCGGTTGAATTGAAAAGCGGCGGGTCCCTTCCCGGGCATGTCGTCCATGTTTGCAAATGTCGGCGGAGCATTCGGATCGAACATCTCCGTCGTCGGCTGAAAGAACGTCAGCGTTGCATGCGAGATGCCGAGCTGACGCACGCCGATTTTTCCGCCGGTTTCGGTCGGCAGAGTCCACTGCTGAAGGTTCTTGACGAGCGTATTGAGGACGTAGCGTCCTTCTGTCGCCGTCAGGAAGTTTTTGTCGTCGTGATGATAGTGATACCCCGCCAGCTTGAAGACATAGCCCGCCCCGGTCGGAGGGGCCGCTCTGTCGGCGGTCGACATGTACAAGTCGGCTTGCGGAGGAAGGTCATTGTTCTTCCACGCCGCCAAGTCCGGGTAGAACTGGGTCGTAATCGAGTGAATGACCATCCGGTTCTGCAGGTGAATGTTCTCGTTATCGAGATCGTCACCCGTATCGCGCGGGACGCATTCATTGATGGCTTTGTAAACTTCGATCCAAAGCTCGCGCGTCGTCACGCTCCGGACCATCTCGATGCTTTTGCCGTCCAGCGCCAGGTTGGAGTTCTTGGCGCCGTCGTATTCGGTCTTGTAGGTGCCGGCAGTCGCATTCACCGCCTTCACTTTGTCTTCGCCCGCCTGCCAGCGTTCGGCACTGACGGAATTCAGCACCGCGGAGTAACCGAAGGCCGACATCGTCAAGCCGAGGAGAAGCGCCGCGGCCACTCCCACCGCCCAGGGCTTCTTGCGGACAATGGTGCGGGCCGTCGCAATCTCGCGAGGAAGGAGCGACGTGCGGATACGCGTCTGCTTGAGACCCTGAAGCGCGACTCCGTACGGAACCGCAAAGCTCAGGATGTTCTCTTCAAAGAGCGGGGCGGTGAGGACGGCGTCGCCGACGATTCCGCCAAACGTTTCGACGCGGTTCACCTCGTACTGCAGGTTCTGCTGCAGGAACTTCTGCAGACCTGCAAGCTTGAACCCGTTCCCCATGCCGAGCACGCGGGAGATTTTTGCATCGCGATTCACGCTCGAGAAAAAGCCGATCGACCGCTGAATTTCCGAGACGTAGTCGTTGAACACGGGCCTCAGGGCCTGGAAGACGGCACGCGGATCAGGGCTCTTCGTGGCATTGCACTTCAGATGCTCCGCCTTCGCGAAGGTGAGCTTCATTTCCTTCGTCAGTGCACGCGTGAAATGGTTGCCGCCGATCGGAACGTTACGGATCCAGATTTTCTGACCGTTCGAGACCAGCAGCGTCGTGTTGTCGGCCCCCATGTCAAGGACGATCGTGTACTCGTCCATGACGACCGACTCGTCGCCGATGCGGATGCCGTACTGATCAAAGCTCAAATAGTTGTAGAGCGCCAGCGGAGCAATCTGAATGAGATCGACTTCGACCCCCGCATCGGTGAACGGCTTGAGCTGCTGCATCACGAGGTCGCGCTTCATTGCGAACAGACCGACCTCGGCCTCGAGCAGGAACCCGCTTTCTTCGGTCCCCTTCCCCAGCGTCTGGTAATCCCAGATCACTTCCTCAAGCGCGAATGGAATCTGCTGGCGCGCTTCGTATTTGACAATCTCGCCGACCTTGCTGGCTTCGACCGGCGGCAGCTGGATGAATCTCGCCAGCGCGCTCTGCCCGGGAACGCTGATTGCCACCTGGTCTCCGCGCAGATCGTTGCGCGAGAGAAACTTCTCGATCGCCTGGGGGATGAGCTCTTCGGGAATTGCGTCGGGTTGACTGAGAATCTTCGGATGGGGGACGTAATCGAACGCGGTGGCGACGACCTGTTCGGCGGAATCGACATATTGCAGACGGATCGCCTTCAATCCCGCCTGACCGATATCGATTCCCCAGACTCCCGGTTTGTCAGCCATGCTTTCTTCTCCCTGCCGTATCAAGCTTGCTTTTTGGGATGGGCTGGAAGCCCCATCAATCTTTACGCGAACGATCCGTTGCGCTGCTGGCGCGCCGACGTTCGCGACCCCCTCAGAATTGACGCAAGGTATTCCGGCGCCTGGCCCCAAGTGTACCACGAGATGGCGGGGTAAAAGCGCTCAAATCCCACGGAACCGGTCGAAGTCGGCCCGTCGCTGGTGCACTGGGAATCCGTCGAATACTTCATCGGGCAGATGTGATCGTTTTGCGCTGCCGGCCACTTGCCAGTCCGTTGCCGCTTGCCCGCAAAAATAGTGCAATCCGCACTAACGTAAAGCTATCACGGCATTTTCAGAGCTGTCAATGTCGCCCATAAGAAATGGACGTTCGGGATCTGCCGAGAGTTCCCGGAATCTCGCTCCTGAGCCGGAAAACCGAAAACTGGCCCGGAAATTCGCCGATTTCGGTCCGCCGCCGCTCCTGCCCGGGGAGCGCGGAGCGTTATGATGTGGCCGATGACCTACAACGACTTGATCGTCCTCATCCCGAGCCACAGTCTCGAGGACTTTCCCACCGAGCTCCCGGACGACAAGGCGGAGGGGCTGCTCAACGCGTACGCAGTTCTCTGGCATCCCCGTTTGCTGGCGGCTGCCCGCGTTCTTCCGAGCTGGCATCGGGCCGACGATCCCCCCCATTTTACGCGCGAACGGTTGATCATCATTCCACCCACCTGCGAAGAGCGGGTCTCTCCGGAGTGGATCGACCGGGCGCGAGCCGAAGAGGGAATCGTCATCACCGGCCTCAGCAAGCGCGACGACCTGATCGCCGCCGTGATCGAACCGCTCGATCGTCTCCCTCCCGCGGCCGCCGAGGACGCTGACGCCGGATCGGAGTCGATTGAGCCACCGGCTCCGGTTCGGGCAATCGATTCCGATCTCGTCGCCGATTTTCTGGCCCTCGGCACGTGCCATCTGCAGGTGGAACTCCTCACCCGGCACATGCATCACTTCACGAATCTTGATGAGGCGCACCTCAAGCGGGAGGCGGTCGCCGCCGCGGACGCCGCATTTGACGACGACATCGACGCCGCCAAAACGCACTTGCGAAACTGTTTCGAGATACTGCTCGAGGCCCGGGAGCGATTCTATCCGGTCGACTGCTACCTGATCGATCTTTGTCTCGTCGTTCCGACCCTCGCCGGTGAGCCCTTCCGGAAGTTGCTGTCGAAGGAGCGGCCGTTCAATGTTCTTGCGACGGGGAAAGATCTCGAGACGATTGCCCGGGAGAATCCGGAATCCGTCGAAGCCCTGAGGCGGGTCTGGGAAAGTGGGACGGTCGATGTTGTCGGCGGCGAATATTTCGAGCGCCCTTCTCCGTTGCTTCCATTGGAATCGGTGCTCTGGGATTTCTCGAGTGGCCGTCGAATACTCGAAAAAACTCTCGGTCGATTGCCGACGACCTGGGGACGACGTCGCTTCGGGCTTTCCACGCTGATGCCACAGGTATTAAGCCGGCGTGGTTACCGGGCGGCACTGCACGTCGCATTCGACGACGGTCTCTATCCGGACGCGGAACACAGCAAGATCCGCTGGGAGGGATGCGACGGAACGATTATTGATGCCATCACGCGCATCCCGCTGGCAGCCGACGGCGCAGCGAGTTTTCTGCGTTTTCCGGCTCGAATGGCCGAAGCCATGGAGCAGGACCAGATTGCAGCCGTGATGTTTGCGAGATGGCCTGACATGAAAGGGCCGTGGCTCGACGACATCGAACGGATCCACTCTTACGCGCCGGTCCTCGGTCGATTCGTCAACTTCGAGCAGTTTTTCCGAGACACCGACGACCCGGGGCGGTTGTCGAAATTTCAGGCAGGCGAGTACCTGACCCCGTTTCTGATCCAGGCCGCCGCGAGAGAAGAACGCGATCCGTCGAGCCGTTTCACCGATCACTTCTTGCGTCGGTCGCTGTTCGATGCCGGTTCGTGGTGTGCTCGACTGGCACGCGTTCTTTCCGGCCGGGCGGTTCTTTCGGCGGATGAAAGTGAAGTCGAACGGCAGCTCGAACAGTCTTGTCCTGATGTTGCGCCGGTCGAATCGACGTCGTCGCCGTCAAGCTCGACGGATGTGAACGATTCGGCGGGTGAGCAGAGTATCGACCCGCTCGTCGCTCGCTTCACGAAAGACAGCGCCGCTGAGCTCAGCCGACTTGTCATGCAGGGTGCTGGAAACGAACCCGGATTCCTGATCTGGAATTCCCTCTCGTTTCAACGGACTGTAACGGTGGCGTTGCCGGAGCTGGAAGCGCCCCCGGCGATCGGCGGTGTGATACGCGGAGTGCAGGTGGATGATCATCGCCGGGATGTGACGCTCGATATCGCCGGTTCCGGTTTCGCGTGGGTTCCAAAATCGAGTCCCGCTGCTCCGTCGAGTGCAGCGCAGCGGGGAATCCTCGCGCAACGGAATCTGCTGCGAAACGAGTTTCTGGACGTGCACATCAATGAGCAGACCGGCGGAATCGGCGAGATCAAGGAGCACGGCCGTCGTCCGAATCGGCTCAGCCAGCAACTTGCGTTTCGGTTCCCGCGCGAACGAACGTTCAAGATCGGACAGGGAGATGCTGCCGACGAAGTCCGTTCCTACTATTCCGCAATGCATTGTCGTACTTCCGAAATAACCTCTGCCGGGCCGGGCTTCGGAGAGATCGTGACGACGGGGGATATCGTCGATCAGGTCGAGAATGTCGCAATCGCCGGCTTTCGACAGACCGTCCGCCTCTACCGCGGGCGCCGCGACGTGGAGCTTGAGCTCGAACTCAGTATCGCCCGCATTCCTGAAGGGGATCCCTGGAGCAACTACTTTGCGGCCCGCTTTGCCTGGAACGACAGCGACGCCGCACTGACGCGCGCGCTGCAGCACGGAGCGCAGAACTTCACGGGAGAACGATTCGAGAGCCCCTATTACCTGGAAATTGCGACGGAGAGCGAACGAACGACGATCCTCAACTGCGGCCTGCCGTTCCATCGCAAAACCGGTCCGCGAATGGTCGACAGCATTCTGATCTGTGCCGGCGAGACTCGTCGCAAGTTCCGTTTTCGCATCGCCGTCGACGCCAGTTATCCGATGCTCGCGGCGATCGATGCGCTTTCGCCGCCGATTGTCGTTCCGACTGCAGGGGGGCCGCCCCGGGCCGGAAACGCCGGCTGGCTTTTCAATCTCGACGCGCCGAACGTGCAGATCACCCGAATTCTCGAGATGCTTCCCGATCCGTCGTTGATGGAAACTCCCGGGGATGATACGAACAGTGAGGGAATCCCGTCGTCGAGAGGCTTCGCGCTCCGGCTTGTCGAGACTGAGGGAAGATATCGGTCGGCCATTTTGCGCTGTTTCAAAACGCCGTCACGCGCCCGCCAGCGCGATGCCAACGGCCTGACCATCGCGGAACTCAAGGTCATTGACGACGGAGTGCACGTCGAACTCTCCGGATACGAAATTGCCGACATCGAATTGAGATTTGACGAGTAGATGGAGTCAGGATTCCGGATCCCGGTTTCATCAGGAACATTGACGCTCCAAGCATTTCAAGGTC
>JBFWWA010000252.1:0-6964 GCA_050246455.1 Planctomycetaceae bacterium | reverse complement strand
GATCAGCTGGGCATCAATGGCTCGAAGTCCGAACTGCTTCACTCGCAGAAACACATGACCCTTCGCAACCCTGGAATCGAAAGTCCAGCGGGCCGCCGTAATCGCCACGTTCTCGAGTGCACGTCCGACCGAAAGCAACTCCATCCGCTTTGGAACCGGCTGATCGAATTCCGGAACACGATCGGTCATGAACAGCAGCTGTCCGGAGTCCTCTGCGAGTTGCGCTGCGAGATCCCACGCGGCCTGAAACTCGTGGCGTGGAGCAGAGGGACGCCAGGCTGTGAGCGCATTCTTCGCCACATCCCAGCTTGCGGCCGGACCAGCAAGCATTGTCGGACGGCGGCCGGTCACGATCAGACTGAAGACGCTCCCCCTCGGCAGCTCATCGGCGCGGGACGTCAACGAATCGATCGCCGCGTCGCGTATCGTACGATTCTCGCCGATCTTCGCCGACATCGAGGCCGAGCTGTCGAGAACCACAACCAGATGTTCAACCGACGAGGAATCGCGCCAGCGAGGCTCGGCCAGTACCAGACTGAGCAATAGCGCCGCCAGCAACTCGAGCAGCAGCGTCGCTGTGATCGGCAGCCGATCGCGGCGGCGGCCGGCCGTCCGCACTTCCGATTCGAGTCCCCAGAGATGCAGCCCGGCGATTTCCAGTCTTGGAAAACGACGGTGATAAAGGTGGATCACCGCAATCGCCGGAAGCGAAAGAAGTGCCAGGAGTCCCCAGGGATTGCCGAAATACATCGAAGTCGTTCCGCCTATGGAGACTCGCTACTCATGAGGGACGCAGCATTCCTGCCGCAGAAAGCTCTTCACGACAAAGAACCAGCAATCCTTTGTCGGCAATGACGGTTGCGAACGTCGCGTGTGCGCGTCGGCAGCTTCTCGACAGTTCTTCCCGCAGACGGCCGAGCCGTTCGAGATAGCCCGAGATGCTCCGCTTGTCGAGGAACAGATCGACCTCGCCATGCGACTCGACGTCGACGAGGCGACGTCCGCCAAGATGCGACGGATTCGCTTCCCAGGCATTGAGAAGCTGGACAATCCAGAGCGTGCTCGCCTCCTTGGCAAGCCGGCGAACGAGTGCGGCGGGGTCATGCGGGAAAAGAAAGTCGCTGATCACAATTCGCACGGCCTGTCGCTTGAGTGAAATCGCATTTTCCTCGAGCGCGTCCACGAGAGTGCCGGCTGAGTCGAAAGGAAGCCGCTCCAGTAACTCGAGCCCTTCCACAGAAAGGGGCCGTGCCGGACGAGTATCGTCAACGGGCCAGATTGTAGGGCGCCCACCGATCCGTCCTGCGAGCAGCGCGAAGAGAGCTGTCAATTGACGGGCGACGCGCCCCTTCACCAACCCACCTGTGCGCATTGAACGGCTCGCGTCGAGCAGAATCTCTGTGCGCGGACTGATCTCTTCACGATAGAGCCGGACCATGAGATGATCCGACCGCGCGTAGGCCGACCAGTCGACGTGCCGGATGTCGTCCCCCGGCATGTATTCGCGATACTCCTGAAACTCGAGCGAACTTCCCGTGCCGCGCCCAAGCAGTTCCCCTGACCGTCCCGCCACCGGAACGCGCGGGAGCCCGAGCTGAAAGCCCGCCACGGCGCGTTGCACTTCCGGATCGTTTCGCACTACGAACTCCTGAGGCAATGCAGCACTTGCTCGGCTACGCAGGCTCGGGGGCATTCTTTTCGATCGTCGGCGGAGAAACGGAGAATGATCCCGTTGGAACTCCGGCAGGGTTCGCCGGATCGTACGACACCACTTCCGTAAGCTCGTCCACCATGGCACGAAGATTGACGACGATTGCGAGTGCAGCCAAGCCGAGCAGCGTGAAGACGGTGAAGTCCATCGACCCATCGCGCGAAATCGTCGCCAGCGTGACATACGGGTTGAAAATGTCGACGATCGAGAACTCCCAGGTTTCCACCCATTTGAACAACCGAAACATCGGCGGGATGAAGCTGGCAAACAGCCCGGTCAGAATAGCGATCATGCGGGCGTGGCCTGGCCGCATGTCGGCGGCGAGCGACTGCCCCACGCGTCCGAGAAACGCCGCAAGTCCGAGATAGATGATGACGTACGAAGCAAGTGCGCCCGTAAATAAAGCCGGACTCTCGACTCGACGCGATCCGCTGAACGAAGTGGCGGTCGGAGGAGCAAGGATCGGGAAAACAACCGATACGATGATCCACAGCGCAAGCAGATGAATCAGAATGTAAAAGAAACCGCGCGAACCACCCGGGAGAAACGGCGCCATGAGAATGCGCAGCAGGCGGTTCCTGGGTCGCTTCCGCATGATTCGACGCGAAAGCGTGTCGTTCTCGGTGACGGCGAAAATTCCGCCGACCAGCCAGTGAAGCGCCGACATTGTCGCAAAGACCTGCAGATCGCCGCTGTTCGGCGACGATTTGTAGTACCACGCTCCGATCAACAAACAGACCCAGAACAGGAAGAACTGCCCCGACATCGTGAGCCGAATGCCGGTGCTCCGATTGTCGGTGTCAAATGTCAGTTGCGAAGTCGCAATCTGCAGGAACAGGATGAAGTAACTGATGAAGGCAACCAGCGCGAACGCGTTCCCGATCCAGAAGTCCCTGTCTTCGAAGTTGACGAACATCGTTCCGGGAATCGCTGCAAAGACGAACGTGAAAAAGCCCCAGCCGGCCAGACCGAGCATCGCCAGCGTCATCAGCATCTGCGTATGCTTCTGCCGCGCGAGCGTGCTCAGCACGAGCGCCGACATCGAATAACCCAGCGATGCCACCAGCAGAAGGACCATCAGGTACGAGACCTGCGCGAAATCGAATCCCTGCAGCAGCGATGCGAACGCAACGAAAGGCGCGATCGCCGAATAGTAAAGAAACACTTGCACGAGCGCGCTCAGCAGCTTCCCCCAGACAATCTGCTTCGGAGAAAGCGCGGTGATGCTGAGGAGCTCATACGTGCTTTCATCCCGTTCGTTGAGCAGGCTGCGGAACGCCCCGAATGGAACTACGACAAGAGCCGCGACCGACAGCACGAAATAGAAGATCGCGAAAAACGACCTCCCCGCCTGACCGTATTCGAGCGAACTGCCGGCCCACAGAACGCCGAAAATTGACGCGATCCAAGAAGCCAGCAACAGCAGCAGGAAGGCCGACACGAACTGCCGGCTCTTGAGAGCCTGACGCGTTTCCTTCACAAGAATCGGATTCAATCGGTCGCCGACGTCTTCGATCCACTGGAGAGCACGGCTCCCCCAGCTTGTCGCAGTTTCCGACGGCGCGCCGACGGCTTCCGTAGAGCTCATTGCACGATCCCCTTCGTGATCGCCATGAAAGCGTCTTCCAGCGTTTCGGTCTTTCCGTGGAATTCGACGATCGGAAAGCCTTGCTGTACGAGGGTCTTCAACAGGTCGCGCTGCGCAGTCTCATCCCCAGAATACGCGAATGAAATCGAAAGCCCCGCCACTGCCACCTCGCTGACGTACGGTTGCTCCATGAGCGCCTTTTCGACCTTGTCGACATCGCCGAGCAGGCGGAGGGAAAGGGAGTTCGAGTGCTCCTGTCCGCGCGAGGTTCGCGGCATGCGCGAGATTTCCTCGACGGTCCCGTGTGCGAGAATCCGCCCCGCTTCAATGATGACCGCCGAATCGCAAATCTCGCCGAGCTCCGTGAGGATATGTGAGCTGATGAAAACAGTCTTCTTGAGGTCGACTGCCAGTAGATGGATCAGCTCGCGCAATTCGACGCGCGCTCGAGGGTCGAGTCCGGCTGCAGGCTCGTCAAGAATCAGCACGTCCGGGTCGTGAATCAGCGTTCGTCCCAGACCAAGCCGCTGCGACATTCCCTTCGAGAGCGTGTTGATTGGTTTATGCGCGAGTTTTCGGAGTTCGGTAAAGACCAGTACGCGTTCGACGGCGTCACGTCGACGGGCTCCCCGGTACTTGTAGGACCGGGCGAAGAAGTCGAGGTACTCGACGACGTTCATGTTCGAGTACTTGCCGAAGCTGTCCGGCATGAAGCCGAGCAGATGCCGGACGCGGTCGGGGTAGTCGACAACCGATTCGCCGAACACGAACGCATCGCCCGCAGTCGGGGTATCGAGCGTTGCCAGGATTCGCATCGTCGTCGTCTTGCCGGCGCCGTTGGGTCCGATGAAACCCATAACCTGCCCCGGATACGTCTTGAACGAGACGTTGTTGACCGCCTTCAGCTTGCCGAAAAAGCGGTGCAGGTTGCGTACTTCGATGGCGGGAACTTCGCCGGACCGGGAAAAATCCTCGGGCTCCACAACCTCAACTGTCGCCGGCGATATCGACATGGCTGACTCTGAGCGCGTCAAAAAATGATCTAGTAGTATCCGACAATCAGGTGATAGCCGGCTTCCGCGGTGGTGCGCGTCAGACCGGTCTCTACGGCCGGATTCTCTCGCACGATTGCGAGGTACGAGCGAGGATGCATTCCATCCTTGCTCGAAATCTGCTGAAGATTCCGAATCCGCGTTTCGAGAGTTCCGTTTGCCATGGGACCCCGCGCATCCGCTGCGCCGGGCATCGGTACGCCGTAAAAGCGTCGAGGCCGTCCGCGCATCTGCCTGAAGAAATCCAGCTCTTCCGACTGATCCGCTCCCTCAGGCGGCTCAGGCTGGTTGCTCAGGAGCACCTCGCGAATGGGGGCCATGTCTTCCGGCGTGGCTCGTTTCAAGGTTGCTGCGGCACCGGCGGGAATTGCATTCCCGACATATAGTTCTCCCTTCGCGTCGGCAACCAGCAGCGATTCGAGCTCCATTTCATGCCCGTTCGCCACTTCGAGTTTCTCTGCAGCCGGCGTCTGCACATCAAGCCGTCCCCGTGCCGCCTGATGCGACGTCGTGAGAAACTGCGTATGCACGCGCGAGCGTAGCCATCCCGATTCGAGGTTCTGCGTATCGGTCCAATCGACGGTCCCCGATTCGAACTCCATGTCATTCGGCCAGACGGGGTAGACTGCCGTGTCCGCTGAAAACTTGAGGCCGCCGGAAGGGGCAAGCCCCGCGTAAAGCGCAAGACGCGCGAGCGTGACGGATGTCCGCGCGGGTTGATCGAGGAGAGTCAGGCTTCGCAGCCGCGATTTCACACCGAACCCGTGCGAGATGGTCGAGTACCCGACCAGTGCAGCGCTCGTCACGAAAGCGATCGACGGAACCGTCAACAACAGCAGGTACAATCGCCGCTTCCGCATCAGCAGAAAATAATTCACCGGTCCGATGACGACTGCGAACAGCGTGATCAGCACCATGAACATCGAGGTGGGAACTCCTCGAACTCCCGGATTCAGGAAATCGAGAAACTCGCGGGTACCGACGCGCGCCGATAATCCGGTACGACTTTTCCATTGGATTTTGTCGTCGCCGATGGAACCGAGAAACCAGACCCAGTCGTGTGCCGAACCGGGAAAGGGATTGTCGACAAACGCGTGGACGCTGCCGAGCATCAGTTCGCGCGATGCAAACGTATCCGTTGATGCCGGCCACGCGAAAATCCCCGTCGATTCTTCATGCTGTTCCACAACCGCAGGGATGGGATTGTAACCGCCGCGGTTGACCTGCTCCGGCGGGACGACCACGAATTGACGATTCGAAGGATTCGCGGGGACCCACTGCTTCTGGGCCATGCCGTGCTTTTCAAATTCGAGCAGCTTCGAGAGGTCTTCTCGCTTCGCAACCGGAACGCCGTGAACCACAAGGTTTCCCCCGCAGTGAACCCAACTCGCAATCGCGGTGCGCGTGGTGGAAGGAAGCGCTGCCAGGTCAGAGTGTGAAACCGCAACCAGATCGACGCCGCTGTAATCAATCCACGAATCAGGGAGCGATGACGGCGGAACGACCATGCAGTCCGTTTGCACGCTTCCCCCAGCGTAACCCGGAACAGACTTTGCAAAACGAGCATGCATCCCCGATTCAAAACGCGCGAAATCGATCGGCGTGCTTGAAATCGCCAGCAGCGACGGAGGCTGCTGCACCGGACTGCCGTAACCGTAGTTGTAGCGCATGTCCGGTAGCGGAACCTGTCGCGTGTGCGCTTTGAGAAGCCTCGAGTCATCAAAGACTTCGAGAGAGCCGAAGTTCATGCTGCTGACGATCGGAATCGCCAGCGTGAACCGAACGGTCGCATTCTGCTCCGCCGTGACTCTCCGGCGCACGGTCGGCACTGCCCCGCCGGCAGTCATCGACGAATACCGAAACGTCAATTCGCGCGGCTCGCCGCGATTCACGACCCGCACGCGAATTGGAAAGTATCCGCCGTCCGACACCCCCGCCCAGCGCGAGTCGACGGTAATGTTCAGATCGTTGGAGTCAGTCGTGCTCTCTGCACCGATCCCGTAGGCGGCCGATGAGAAGAGTCCGCTGCAAATCGCCACGAGCGAAAGTGCTGCGTAGCGGATCGCGGGTGCAGCGATGCGGCGTTTCGCGTCGAGGACCGCGGCTCCAGATCTGCACGCCTGAACCCGAATGGGCGAGTTCATTCCTTCAAGTCCTCAGGGAGCTCGCGGGAGACCTCGGACACCGATTCGAGCAACCGTTCGACGATGCGAGCCGGGGTCCAACCTTCCAGTCGGGCGGCGTAGTCCAGAATAATACGATGTCCGAGCACGCTGAGCGCGACGCGCCGCACATCCGCGAATCCGACATTCGGTTTTCCTGCAAGGAGCGCCGCGGAGCGCGCGGTCGCCGCGAGCGCGATTGCCGCACGGGGGGATGCGCCGTATCGGACGAATTTCCGAATCTCTTCCGGCGCGGCCGCACTGCCGGGATTCGTGTTCCCGACAATTCTGGCAATGTAGTTCGCGACCGCCGTCGGAAGATGCACGCGATCCGCGAGATCAAACAGCCGCGTCAGCTCGGAAGCGGAAAGCTCTACGTCAAGCTGCGGCGGCTGCCCATGTTTTCGCGTGCTGATGATCTCCTGAAGCGTTTCGCTCCCAACTCCGTGCA
>JBFWWA010000251.1:0-7032 GCA_050246455.1 Planctomycetaceae bacterium | reverse complement strand
TTCTTCGCTGAAGATGAGGGCTTCCTGCAGAATGTTGCCGTCGGGTGCGATGATCCGGCTCTGTCCGTGCGAGCCGGTCGCATCGCGGTTGGCAGGTGCGTTCGCCTGAACGACGAAGACCGTATTCTCGACCGCGCGCGCCTGGATCTGGGCGCGGTAGGGGCCGATCTTCGTTTCCTTGTCGATGCCCGATTCGTGCGAGACGAAGAAGACGACGCGCGATCCGGCCAGAACCGGAAGCCGCACCAGCTCGGGGTAGCGGACGTCATGACAGACGATGATGGAGCAGGGGACGCCGTCGATCGGAAAGACCGAAAGATGATCGCCGCCGACCGGCCACGATTCCGCGAGCTGCAGCTTGTGATAGCGTTCGAGAATCTTTCCCTGGGGGTCGATGACGACGGCGGAGTTGTAGAGCTTGTCGCCGGCGCGGTGCGGCGTGCCGACGATGGCGTAGATCTTGTGAGTCCGGCAGGCATCGGCAATCTGCCGTTCCGCATCGGCCAGTTGCTCTGCGGTGAAGGCCTGCATGTAGGGTTTATCGAAATAGCCCGTGACCGAGCATTCCGGAAAGACGACGACGCGGACTCCGTCTTTCGCGCAGCGTTCGAGGTGCTCGCACGTCTTCTTGATGTTCTCGGCGAGATCGCGCGACGACCGCATCTGCACCGCCGCGACGCGCAGCTTTTTGTAACCTTGCTCGCCACTCGGCTTCGATTTCGATCCGTTGGAATCATCCGCCGACAAGGCCGCTGCGAATGCGATGCAAACCACCGCGGCGAACGCAAGAAGTCGCTCGAAGCGCATTTCGGAATCTCCGGAGCCGCTGGGATTCAAGGTCCTGCTTTCCGAATCCAACGTATCGCGACAGGGGACCGTTTTCAAACAGTGTTTACACGGTCCCGGGTGGTCGTCAGTCTCGAATCGGTGTGGGCTGGAATTCGACGTGCCCCGGCATCGCGACGCGGTCGCCCGTTCGCCACGGGGGAAGGCCGAGCAGCCGTGTCCGGATCTCGTTCTGATCGACGCAGTACTGCCGCGCTGCAAACTCCCACTTCTTGAGCAGAAGTTCCGGATCGTGCGGCTCGCACGGCGCGATCCAGACACGCAGTTTTTCGTTCTGCTTCGCGAAGCGCGGCGCGACCCACTTCGTCATCACCTGCGACATCGTTTCGATCATCGGGTTCACGGTGTTGCTGCAGAGATGATGATCGGCGACCGCCGAGCTCGCGCGGTTCGCTCCTTCCACCTGGCCGGCCGAGATCGGGTTCACGCCGAATCCTTCGTAGATATCGGCCTTGGTGAGGGCGCTCGAATCCATGAACGCCATCTCCGCAGGCTTGTGCGACAGCACCTTGACGTCGCGAATCAGCGCATCGAGGACGATCGGAAGTCCCGTCTTCTGCACTCCCTGGTATTCCTGCTTCATCCAGGTCGTCAGCTGCTGGCGCTGCGCGGAAGTCAGCTTGACCTGCCGCTTCCCTTCGCTCGTGCTCGCTTCGCCGGCAATCAGCGCGACGTGCGGATTGATGCTGTTGCGGAAGGCGACCTGCTGCGCCGCCTGAATTGATTCGTCCGCCAGCACCGAGCGCGCCTGCATCTGCAACGGGCTCAGGCAGCCGAGAGGGTTCGAGGGATCCGGGAAATAAAAGTGGGCGAGCATTTCGCCCGGAACGACGAGCGGCTCGTCGAGCGAACCGGCCGGGCGAATGTCCCACTCGCCGCGCAGCCTCCCATCCTTGTTGCGGGGGGTGACCCAGGTCGTCGGAATCGGCGTGATCTCGCGGCGTCCGCCGTTCTCGGTGATCAGCCAGAAGGCCCGGCCTGTAACGAGCCAGCTGGGAATCGTCATGCCGAACAGCGTTGAGCGAACCATCAGCTCGTTCGGATCGTCGATCGCGCGCTGCAGCGGATGATCTTCCAGGATGTCGAGCCGCTCCGCGCCGACCTGCTTGACGAATCCCGGCAGCTCCGCCGGCTTGATCCTTCCCGATTCGAGCAGCGATTTGACCGACCGGGTCGCTGTTCCCGGTTCGACGACGCGCGCCACGAAGACCGGTTGCCCGGCGATGCGCTGCGTGATGACGCGCACGGCGGCAAAGACCCGCCCGCGAAAGTGCCGATACTGCTCGGCCGCCATCTCGAGGTTCGAGCCGTCGGAACCGAGCAGCTGTCCGAGTCCGCCGGAAGCCGACATCAGCAGCCGGTCGAGGCCGCGACGCGACTGTTTCTCTCGCGCCAGGCGCGCCGCCCGGTCATATGCCGTGAACAATGAGCGTTCGAGTGTTTCAATCATGGCTGGCAAACTCCTGTTCCGTCGAGAGGATGTGCGGCATGCCGTGGCGATCCGACGTCGGGTTCGCCAGCAGGCGCGTCTCCGCTTTGACTCGTTCCAGATTGCGCGCGACAACCGCAGTCAACTCGTCGATCTCCACCTGTTGAATGCGATTGATCGATTCGAGTTTTCGATTCGCCTCTTCCAGCGCGGCCACACGCTCGGCCAGCTGGGCGCTTGTTCGTTCCGCCTGCGAGCGGGTTCTCCGGGCATACCGGTCACGGCGACTTCCGCCGTTGTCGTCGGGTTGTCGCCAAAACCAATGGGACCACGTTCCGGTCATTTCTCGACCTTTCTGGATGATGAGGTTGTTCTGCCTATGGGAAGATGCCGGACTCGATGGGATCGAACGCATTCGACCATTCCGTCGGTCCTGAACGGGAGTTGAAGATTCGCTCCAGCTCCTGCGCACCGTCGCACTCGCGCGCTCGGAATTCCGATTGCTCCTCGGGTGTGACAAGCAGCAGCGAACGCGCGAGCGTGACCGGTCCGTCGTCGTGAGCGCCGCGGACCGCCGCGTAGAGATAAGTGACGGCGTCGGCCCGGTCCGGGGAACGTCCGAGCTTTTCGCGGAGCGTCTCTCCTTTAAATGTCCCACCCGGCTGCCGGTCTTTCGGAGTCAGTCGAAACTTGAGACCGTCGCTCCCGTAGATTTTCTCGTGCGCGACAAGTTCCGCGCGGAGCAGCGGGTCAGGACAAACCGGCCACGGCTCGAGTCCCCACGGCCCTGCGGGGTCGAGACGTCGCGCGAGCTCGCCGTAGTTCTCGGCCCGTTTGTTGGCATAGGTATTGGGTTCGATGTCGGCCGCGCGCCCGCCGCGAATCTCGACGATCTGCACTCCCTGTTCCTTGAGCCTGTCGCCAACCCCCTTCCCGAGTCCGTCCATGTCGACGGCGACGGGAACATCCCCCTCCGTCAGGTCGATGTCATAACGGTCGCGCGCGAGTGCGAGGACCCACGCAACCGTCTGCATCGTGTCCGCTTCCCGAAGCGCATGAAGATTGCGGAGGCCCGCGGAGCCTCCCGCTGCCAGGATCGTTTCATCTCCGAGCAGGGAAGCGGCGACATCGAGCCCGAACGCTTCGACGGGAATCGCGGAACCGAATTGTCTCCAGGCTTCCTCGTGCCGCTTCAGCCAGCTGCCGAGGATGACCTGAAGCTGCGCGTCTTCGGTGGGGAATCGTCCTTCGCCGTAGACGGCCCGTTTGTGCGGATCGGGGTGCGCGATGATGTCGCGGTATCGTGCGTAGTCGAGCTGATTCGGAATGATGGGACGAACGGCCGGCAGGAGCGCGTCCGGAATGCGGCGTCCCTGTTCGAACTGCTCTCCGCAGATTTCAATTCCGCCGAGCGGGGCGAACGGCTTTTCGAGCCGCTGATGGCGCACGTTGAGACAATTGCTCCCTCCGACCGTGACGCAACGCCGTCGGCCGAATGTGGTGAGGATGCTCTGCGTTTCGTCGGGGCTGTCGGCGGGGAAGGCGCGGCGAAACCAGCCGCTCATCGTCCGGGGGTTGGAAAGCGCGATGATGAGTCGCGCCTGTTTCTTCGCATTCTCGTACAACTCTTCCGGAACGGCGGAGGCTTCGTCGAAGATGAACAGCGTGTGCGCGCCGTGTTGTCCGGAAAAACCTTCACCCGTCTGCGGGTTCGCGATCGTCATGTAGTGCTTCGGTGAATCGGTCACACCCTGCACCTGGATGCGGCCCCGGCCGGGATGCTGCATGCGCGCCCGGAGAGCGGCGATCTCCGCGAACATTACGGTCCGGGCGTGCTCGATCCGGTCACTGCAGAGAATCACGCGGCTTTCCGGAAAGACGTCGAACCAGATGTTTGCGACGATTGCGACCGCGAATCCCTTCCCCGGCCTGGTGCACCCCTTGATGAACACTTCGGTAATGTCGGACTGAAACGCGGTCTGGATGATGTCGGCCTGGAACGTGTCGATGCGCAGGCCGCCGGAAAAGAATTCCCGCTCCTCCTCGCGAATCCGGAGCTCCGGCCATTGCAGTTCCACCAGGGGGAACGGATCGCCACATCGTGCGCGCCGCCGGCACTGCTCGCCTCTTGCCTGAAACGAGAGCTGCTGCAGGAGTTGAAGCTGAAACGGAGCGATCATCGCCAGGGTGCTCACAAGGTTGCGGGAAAGTTTCAGAGTTCCGATGTCGGCAGTGAGTCGATCTCGGCGAGCCGGTGCAGGGTGTCGAACGCCTTGCTGAGAACGGCGAGATCGCTGTCGCTGGCGGCTTCAATTGCGATCTTCGAAATCGACTGGGCGATCCGGTCCTTCGTGCTCCCCGCCGCTTCAATGCCCCAGATGCGGCGAATCTCGCCGAGCGCTGCGCGCGCCTCGGCCAGAAAGCGGATGTCGCCCGACTTGGCGCGCGTCGTCGTCTCGACCTTGAGTTTCGAGTTCTCGCGCTTCTTGCGAGCCTTGCCGTCCGTTTCCTCGGAAGAGGGAGCATCTCCCTGGGCGGTCCGCTTCTGGATCCGCTCGTCCTCGCAGCTGCGCTCGTGGCCGGTAATCGCTTTGTCGTAGATTTCTTCAAGCCGCAGCGTGTGCCTGGCGCGAACGAAGTCGGCATTGCCGGTGTATTCCGCGACGACTTCTTTCTCCGTGCGCCGGGGCGGGAGAGCTGCGGCATCCGCGGGTGCGGCCGCTTCCGGCGCAGTTGCGGGCCGCGCGGGATTCTGAGCGGGGGAGGGCGCTGACGGATTCTTCGTGGGGTGTCCGTTAAGACGATTGCCGTGACGTCGAATGTTCATTCTGTGTTCCTTGCTCTGAAGCTGCATTGCAGTGAAACCATGGGTGATGGACGGTTCGCATTCTCCCCGAGAATTGAAAATCAACAATGCATTTGGTCCATGAAGCGCGCGATGCGCCGAAAGATTCTTGAGCAGTCGATGTAAAATGCTTGTACAACCGATGTCGCGCAGATGAAAAATGGTTGTTCCACGCGTGCTGGGGCCGAAGTCCGGATCTGACGATTGCAGCGAAAGGGGCGAGATACGACCGGCACGGCTCTCGAACGCGGGCGGCACGCACTTCCCGGGGCGTTGTTCCCGGATGTTCCGCCGCACCCTTCGCAGGCTGAGAGCACACCCACCGGGCTTTCCAGGCGGACGAGGCGCAAAAGTCCGGATCGACAGCCTGCTGCCGTGGCGGATGTCCAACGTGCGGGCTTGCGGGTGTTGATTTTTGGCAACATCGGGCGAATTTCTGAAATTTGTTAAAGATCGCGTTTGCCTCCCCGGCGATGTGACCTAGGTTTCGTGTGGCGTCGGTGAAATGAATCGATTCCGTTCACACAACTTTCTGGGGAGAGAATCAACGATGAAAAGCTTTGTCACCAGCGTGAAGCGTTTCCTGGCTTCTGAAGACGGCCCGACTGCTGTGGAATACGCGGTCATGCTCGCTCTGATCGTCGTGGTTTGCTTGACCGCCATTCAGGCCGTCGGCAACAACGCGAACACCAAGTTCGGCGAAGTTCGCGACGCCTTGACGTAATCGTCACGGGCGGAGCCTCGCTCCAAACGCCAAAAGCCGTCGAGGGATTCGTTCCTCGGCGGCTTTTTGTTTTTGATAACGGCGGGATTCAGGAAACAGGTTTCAGGATTCCGGAAGGTCCTGGCGTCCCTGCCTTCCGTGAACTGATTTCCTGAATGCGTATCGCGGCTCGGTCGTGTACTCTGGATGTCATCCGCCCCGATGACCCGCCAACAGGATTCGACATCATGCCGCCGCGCTCTGGCCGTCCCGTCATTGCCATCCTCTTCGCATCGGCTGCACTGCTGGGGTCGGCCCCCTCGATGGGCCAGGCCCAGACCGGCAGCATTCATGAACCGGTCCGGTATGTCGGCGGGCCGGTGGTGCATCAGCCGTCGCATGACGGACAGTTGCGGCCTGCCGTCGGCGTCGAGACGTTTCAAGTGATGCGGGCGAATCGGTCCAAGCCGGATCTCGCCGATGATTTCGGGTGGACCTACAACCACGCCCCGATGATCGTCTACTGGAACAACCGCTTCTATCTCGAGTATCTGAGCAACCCCGTCGGCGAACACATTGCGCCGGGGCAGACGCTGTTGTGCAGCTCCGCGGACGGCCGCGTCTGGAGCAAGCCGGAAGTCGTCTTCCCGATCTACGAGATCGGCGCGCCCGATCCTCCCGGCACGACGGCGATGATGCATCAGCGGATGGGGTTCTTCATTGCACCGGACGGCCGGCTGCTCGTCGTCGCGTTCTACGGTCGCGCACCGCATCCGTACTCGAAGGGGGGAATTGGCCGTGTGGTGCGCGAGATGTACAAGGACGGCACCTTCGGGCCGATTCACTTTCTGCGTTTCAACGCGCAGTCGGAATTCAATGAATCGAACGTCCGTTACCCGTTCTACACGCGCTCGACCGACAAGGGATTCGTCGCCGCCTGTGAAGCATTGCTCGGCAACAGCCTGATGACCGAGCAGTGGTACGACGAAGAGCATCTCGGCGACGACGCCTTCGCGACCGAGGCGCGGAAGAAAAAGCAGGCCTTCAACTGGTTCACTCGCAAAGACGGAAAGATGGTCGGGCTCTGGAAATGGTCGTTCGCAGCTCTTTCCGACGATGGAGGAAAAACCTTTTCCACTCCCGCGAAAGTGCCGACGCTGCAAATGACAGGTGCGAAGATCTCGGGACGGCGAACGAGCGACGGCCGCT
>JBFWWA010000250.1:0-7034 GCA_050246455.1 Planctomycetaceae bacterium | reverse complement strand
AAGAACCGGCGCGTGGACCGACGGAACGGGGTTGCCCGTTTCCCGCGGCGAATCTGACATAGGTTGGTTGGTTTTTGGAGAGCGAAGAGACGAGAGGCGCGTGTTCTACGATTTTTTGGGGAAAATGGGAACCCCAATCGGCGCCGGGCAAGTTGGTGTCGCCGAGGACAGGCGACCCAATAAAAAAAACCATTCGCCTCGGGGGGAATCCGTTCCCCCGTGTCGAGGCGAATGGTTTGCGTCAGGTTGGCTCGATTGAGCACCCGCGCCCATCGTTCAGGCGGACGTCCGTGCCGCCATGTCCGCAAAGCCCGGTAAGCCAGCGGAGCTGCATTCAATACGGTGGTTCTGGAACCTGGCGGCAGCCATCCGTGGCAACCGTCTGTTCCCCTGGCAATCAGTCTTCAAAGGCCTTGCCGGCCAGATCGTCAAACTGTGACATGCGCTGCGTCAGATAATGATTCCAGATTTCCTGGTCCCAGATCTCTGCGTGATTCTGCACGCCGAGCAATACGACATCATGTCGTAACTGCGCGTGTGCTACGAGCCTTTCCGGAATTCGGATTCGTCCCTGAGCATCGAACTCGACGTGTTCGGCCTGAGCGTAAAAGAACCGGAGGTAGTCGCGTACTTCGGAGCGGTTGGAACGGTTTTCGAGTCGTTCCGCCAAACGCTGAAAGGCAGCAGGTGAGTAGACAGCAAGTGATTGTTCCGTTCCTGGCGCCACGTAGAGTCCGACAAGTTCTTCCGAGGAAAACTGTCTTCGGAGCTGCTTCGGTATCGCGATTCGATACTTGTTGTCCAGGTTTCGGCTGTAGGTCCCGGTGAGGGTCACGTTGAGAGCACCATTATTCCCCACTTTTCACCACAGAGGCCCAAATGTATCAATCTCATCCCCATAATCAAGTGTGAATCACGACGCGCAATCAACCGCGCGCGCGTTTTCGCGCGCAGGTCCAAAGCAGGTTTGGAATTGGAGATTTTCAGATTTTTTGAGATCGACGTTTGAACGTCGGCAGCGAACCGTCAGAACGCTGCCGGAAGGATCAATTCTGAAGTAAACGCCGATACAAATCGTCATGCGCCGAGACGACCTGATCCCACGCAAACCGCTCTCTCATAAGGGTTTGCGCGCGCTCCGCAACGGCCTTCATCCGTTCGGGAGACCGAGTCAGGGAAGTGATCGCCTCCGCGAGCGACTCTCCCGACGGCGATGAAACCAGAACCCCCGTCTCGCCCTCCGCGATCAGTTCGGAGATTCCCTCCACTTTGGTCGCGATCACCGGCAAGCCGGCCGCCATCGACTCGAGCACCACGTTCGGCATCCCTTCCCATCGTGAAGGAAGGACGAGGCATGTGCAGGCCTTCATGATGCTCGCCACGTCGGATCGTCGACCAGCGAGGTGAACTCGATGCTCCAGGCCGTTCCGCTTTATTTCAGCAATTAACGTCGCGCGCTGCGGGCCCTCTCCGACGAACAGGAAATGGAGCCGGTCGTTCATGGGAATCAATCGCCTTGCGGCTTCAACGACGATCTCCGGCGCTTTTTGAGGATCAAGCCTGCCGACAAACAGAACCGTCTCACTCTCGTTCGGAATTCCGAACTGCGCGAGGTCCGCGGGCGCGGCAGCGGCGTAAAGATCGGTATCGACTCCGTTCGGAATCACAACCAGCTTCTCAGGTCGAAGCTTTCCGCGCTCGATCGAGAACTGTTCCACTCCCCGGCTCACGCAGACGTGGCGATCAACCATCCAGTCGGTCGCGCGATCGATCCAGAGCGGAACGCGGCTGCGCCTCTCCGCGACGCGAATCCCGCAGATGACCGGTCGAACGCCGGCAGCCTTTGCAGCCAGACGGCCGGCGATGTTGGCATGGAACAGAGACGTCTGCACAATCGCGGGACGCAGGCGCGCCAACTGCCGCGAAAGGATCCACACGGCTCCGACATTCCACCACCGCTTTGCTCCCAGACATTCGACCGGAATTGCGTCTTTGCGCAACACCTCGACCAGCTCACCCGGACCGGAGAGACAATAGACGTGGGGCTCGAAGCGCGATCGATCAAGCCGTGTTGCCAGCTGCACCAGCGCCCGTTCCGCGCCGCCGGCGTCGAGATCGGTAATGACGAATGCGATGCGCAGACGCTCGTCGGCAGTCGGCACGGGCTTGAAGTTCCTTCAACTGAAATTGGCCGGTCGAACCGCACTCCGCGCGCTCCACGGTGGTGCACCAGCGGGCTTCCATGCAGAATAGTCGCGGAGAAACCCTGACGCTATGGCGATTGATGAACTGAGTGAATACGACTACGAGCTTCCGCCCGACCGCATCGCGCGCGAACCGCTGGCCGAGCGAGACTCCGCGCGGCTGCTCGTCGTCAGTCGCCAGTCCGGGCGAATCGACCATCGCCAGGTCCGGGACCTGCCGGAAATCCTTCGCGCCGGCGACTGCCTCGTACTCAACGATACGCAGGTTCTTCCCGCCAGACTTTTTGGCATCCGCGCTGCAACCGGCGGCAAGTGGGAAGGTCTCTATCTCGGGTCTTCGGCCGAAGATCGATGGAAACTGATCGGCGAAACGCGCGGACGGTTACAGCCTGGCGAAGAAATCCACATCGCGCCGGCTCATCAACCCGAATCGGCGGAGCGGCTTGTCCTCGTGCTCGAAATGCGGGACGACGAAGGGGTCTGGACGGTGCGAGTTCGTGGAAGCAGTTCCGATCCGGTCGAGATCCTGAAACACTTCGGCACCGTTCCACTCCCTCCCTACATCGGCCGCAAGCGCGCGGATACGGCCGACTGGGAGCGATATCAGACAACGTACGCCACGCAGCCGGGGGCCGTCGCCGCTCCGACAGCCGGCCTTCACTTCACGCCCGAGCTCCTGACCGCCTGCGAGGAACGCGGAATCGCGAGAACGTCATTAACGCTTCATGTCGGGATCGGAACGTTCCGACCGATCTCCGTGACGAAGCTCGATGATCACCGAATGCACAAGGAATGGTGCGAGCTCAGGACCGGATCGGCCGCGACGATCAACCGGGCACGCCGTAGCGGCGGACGCATCGTCGCTGTCGGAACGACGTCCGTCCGGACTCTCGAATCCGCAGCGCTTCGCAGCTCGAACGAGCTGGAGGCGTGGAGCGGCGAGACTGATATTTTCATCCGAGCTCCGTATCAATTCCGCGCGGTCGATGCGCTCCTGACGAATTTCCACCTCCCCCGCTCGACCCTGCTCGTTCTGATCAGCGCTTTTGCCGGCCATGATCTGATGAAGATGGCGTATGCCACCGCACTCGCGGAGAACTATCGCTTCTACAGCTACGGCGACGCGATGCTGATACTCTGACCTCGTCCTTACTTAACGGCAGCAATTCCGATGGATCACCTCGAAGCGGGAAAATACTGGGAGGCTAACGCCGAGGGATGGACGGTCATGTCGCGGCTCGGTTACGACCGGAGTCGCGATTTGTTCAACACACCGACGTTTCTGCGAATGCTTCCCGACGTCTCAGGACTTGAAGGCCTCGACATCGGTTGCGGCGAAGGGGTGAATACCCGTGCCGTCGCAATACTCGGTGCGAAGATGACCGGGATCGATATCGCACCGACGTTCGTTCGGCATGCAAAAGAGGAAGAAGAGCGCGAACCGCGCGGCATTCGCTATCTGCATGCCAGCGGCGTCGAGCTCCCCTTCCAGGATTCGAGCTTTGATTTCGCGACCGCGTTCATGAGTTTTCAGGACATTCCCCGCCAGGACGTTGTCGTCGCGGAAGCCTACCGGGTGATTAAGCCCGACGGGTTTCTGCAGTTCTCCATGACGCATCCCTGCTTTCAAACACCGAAGTGGGGATGGATTGAAGAGGACGGTCGCCGCGTCGCGCTTACCGTGGGCGACTATTTCGATCAGCCGCAATGCCGGATCGACGAATGGGTTTTCGGCGCCGCACCGGCCGAGCTGAAACAGCGCTTCGGCAAGTTCAAGACCCCTTACTTCATGCGCACGCTCAGCAACTGGCTCAATCTGCTGATCGCCGCGGGGTTCCAGCTCGAAGAGTTCGCGGAACCGACTCCGGACGACGAAGTCCTGCAGAAGTATCCCCGTGAGTACGATGCGCGCCTTGTCGCCTACTTCCTCATCATCCGCTGCCGGAAGCCGTCCCGTTGATGAGCAACTATTCGGCTTGAGCGGCGTTCCGGTTCTGCGGTTGTGGAATCGAACTCCCGTCACTTGCCGAGAACTGCCGGCACACTCCCGTCGAGGTAGCGCCAGTTCTTGATGAAATCGATCAGATCCGCCATCTGCTCGACGGTGACGTTCTTTTCGAGGCCGACCGGCATCAGCGAAACCCCGTTGGAGCGGACTTCTTCGATGTCGCGGCGCAGCAGTTCGAGCGTTCTATTCTCCTGCTGGCGCAGCGTGATCGAAGCGGACGTCTCCGAGGCGATGACGCCGCTGTGCACTTTGCCGTCCAGCATCACAACGGTGTAGCTGAAGTAGTTATTGTCGACGGCGCGGTTCGGGTCGAGGATTGAGGTCAGCAGTTGCGAAGGCTGCTGCGTGCGGGAGTCGGCAATATCCGGCGCAACGTTCACGCCGATTTCGCCGATGCGGTGGCATCCGGCGCAGTTCTTCGCGAAGACGTCGCGGCCTCGCTTCGTATCGGATTTGAGCGAGAGCGCCTTCTGATACTCCGCGAGAACCTTCTGTCGGTCGGCCGGGAGGGAAGCGTCATAAAGTGATTTCGCCTGAACAGAGATCTCGCCGTTTCGGTGCTTCGCCAACTGCGACCAGCGGACCGGATCAATCTCTGATGCGCGAATTCGCCCCGCCTGAACTTCCCCCAGAAGCACGAGCGTCTGCGGCTCAGTCTGCAGCAGCGCTTCGAGAATGGCTCGCTTGACGGTCGGCGTCTGCGCCGCGAATTCGGCGACGAGCGACTTTCCGATCTCCGGATCGGCGGCCGTTGAAAGGACATCGATCGCAGCGAGCCGGACGCTCTGGTCGGGCTCCGACGTCGCCAGCTCGCGAAGCGCATTCTTCGATTTCGAGGACGGGACGAATCGGAGGACGGCGATCGCTTCTTTCCGAAACCCTGCGTCATCTTTCGTTGATGCCGCAACATCCGCTGCGCGCGTCAGAATTGTATCGAGCAGAGCGCGTGACGGTTCCGATTGTTTCGGCAGCTGATCGGCAAGCGAAACTCCCTGGCGCGCCAGCCCGTTCCCGAGGCCGATCAAACTGCGGAAGAGCACGCTTGCGACGGGTCGCGATTTGACGCCGTAATAGAGGGAGATGAAGCCGATATCGTCCAATGCCTTTACCGAGTTCTTGTTCTCTGTCGCCGTCCCGACGAGCGTCGCGACTTCTTCCATCAGAGAGGCCACCCCCGGTTGATCCCAGTTCTGCCGGACCGTTAACCCGTTGACGAGCCTTTCAAACAACAGCGACGCCTTTCCGGCGGCGCTCGATGCAATCGCCTTCCGAGTCCAGACGTCCTCGGACCGGTCCAGTCCGAGCATTGCGAGCGCAGCGACTGCGTCCCGTTCGGCCGCAACCTCGCCGAGAGTGAGCGCGAGCTGGAAGTCGAGCCTGGCATCACCGCGATTGCGATCGAAATTCAATACGGCGTTCTGCAATTTCGCATCGGCGCGGATCCGACGCTCAGAAAGCCTGAGCCCCTGCTCCGCCACGCGTGAATCGGTCTCACGCGCCAGAAGCTCGACCAGCAGATCGGAATCGAGCTGGCCGAATCCTTCGAGCGCCCAGAGTGCATGAATTCGACCGAGGGGCGAGCGGGATTCTCGCAACAGTTTTTTCAAAGCCGCACCCGCCGATTCGTCCTGCTGCTCGTACAGGAGCCGGGCGGCCGTCTCGCGATGCCAGCTGTTCGGATGCTCCAGCAGCTGGACCAGTTCGGATGTGTGCGCCGTCGCGTGCGATGGCTTTGTGACGCTTCGCTTCCCGGAATTCGACGGAACGATTCGATAGATTCGGCCACGGTCCTCTCCGAACCGTTCATCAGGACGATTTTTGAGTTCGTCGGGAACCCAGTCGGGATGCTCGATCACGGCGCGATACATATCGACGACGTAGAGTGCACCGTCCGGCCCGTTGGCAAGATTCACCGGCCGGAACCAGTCATCGGGACTTGAAATGAACTCGGATTTTTTCGACGACTGTTCGGCGCGGAACGTGGCACCGTCGGGCTTGAGCACGTCGCGGTGCACCAGACTGCCGGTCGGCTCGCAGGTGAAGCTGTTTCCGCGATAAGCCGTCGGTAGCATGTCCCCTCGATAAATCGTCACTCCGCACGCCGCCGTAAACTGGCCGGCATGCAGTGTCGAAGTCGTCCAGGCGCGGCTGAGCGAATAAACGCGCGACAACTCCGCCGCCGGCGAGACATCATGCATCACTGCGCCGGCAGCAAGGTCGGGGTTCCGCCGCAAATGCTCGTCTTCGAGCACGACGTGCTGGCAGGGATTCCGGTTGCTGCAGACGAACCGATTTCCAAAGTCGTCGAAGGTCAATCCGAATTGTCCGATTCCGGACATGGCTTCGTAGCGGCCGCTGTTCGGATCAAATCGAAAGTCGCGGCCGCTGATCGATAACGGCTTCGCGTCCGACTTCCAATCGGACTTCACGGCGATGACATCTCCACCGCGCAGTCCGTTCGCAATCGAGACCCGGTTGTCGAGTCCGAAGGTCGGGTGATTAGCGCGAAGCTGCGAGTTCTGTTCCGCAAACCCGGTGAACCACGTTTCCTCCACGTCGGCCCGATCGTCTCCGTCCGTATCTTTGAACCACGCAACGCGCCCCGCAAGCGTCACAATCGCCCCGCCACGCCACAGCTGAATTCCGGTGGCAAAGAGAAGTTGATCGGCAAAGAGGCGTGAAACTTCGAAACGTCCATCACCGTCGGCATCCGACAGAATCCGAATCCGGGACCGCGGTGCTTCCCCCTCTTTCGGCCCCCGCGGATAGTCGATCATTTCGACAACCCACATCCGCCCCTTCTCGTCGAACGTGATTGCGAC
>JBFWWA010000249.1:0-7069 GCA_050246455.1 Planctomycetaceae bacterium | reverse complement strand
AGGGAAAGATGTCGCTCGGCGGCGGTGGCTTCGGAGGGGGAGGGCTGCCCTATCCGTCAGCCGGGCTGCAACTCTGGGGCGGCGCGATCGAAGAGCGACAGCTCGATACGCCCTCCGCTCCCGTTGACGTGAAAGATGATGGAACGGGCGCGCATCGGTATGCAATCATCGCCGTCGACGTGGGAGGAAAGAGAACGGCGGCGTCAAGGGAAGTGCAGGCGCGTGGGTTCGCGACCCTGAGATGGGACAGCGTTGTCGGCGGCGATGCCTATGTCATTCTCCGCGACGGAAAAGAAATTGCCGGCCCGCTGCGCGTCGAAGGGTCGCAGAAGATATGGACCGATCCGCGCGAACGGTAACAGTTCCGGCACTCCGGGGAGCCGATCCACTCAGCGAATGCACGGGCAGGGGACGCCGGCCGAGCCATAGATGCCGTAGTTCGCCGTCGGCACAGGCTGATTCGTGATCACGATCGGTGCGTCATCGCTGCCGATCGGTTCACGACCCGTCTGCAGCTGGCCTCGGCACTCGGCCTGACCGACGATCTTGCCGGTCGCAATGAGACAGGCTTGCCGCGTCTCACCCGGTGCCAGCGTACCGACGGTGTACTCGAGGGTATGCCCCTTCGAGTAGGCAAGTCCCTTCGGCAAATCGACGAGCACGCGCACATTGTGAATCGGATTCGGTGCGGTATTCGTGACGATGAAGCCGATCCGGCACTGCTGGCCGACGCCCACGCTAGCCGGCGCGGTGATCTCGAAACGGATGTTCGGGGAATCGACGCGCGTCCCGGCGGTGACACTCGCGAATGGTCGAACCGAGGTCACACTTTCGGCAGGTCCTGCAACGGTCGGCATGAGAGCAATCGAAAGGATCCGTTCTTCGCCGGCAGCGAGCTCCGTCAAATCCCAATGCAACTTATGATCAACGAACTCCGCAGGCGGCGAAGCTGTCTCGAGTTTATGCTCCGGTGCGATGCGATCTTCGACAATGACGCGCTCGACGGTCTTGTCGCCGTTGTTCCTCACCACCAGCTCGTATCTGAGCGGCTGGCCGACGGTCGCGTAACTCGGCCCACGGCGGGTGATCGTGACATTGAGATCCTTCGGTCCTGGTTCGACCGTCGAGATGCGCGGCGGCTCGGCAGGTTTCTCCGGCTCGCGCATCGGCTCGACCTGCAGTTCTTCCTTTGCAGGCTCGGGACCAGGTTTCGCAATCTCCGGTTTGGGATTCGACTCAGGTTCGGCTTCGGGAACTTTCGGTTTCTCCGCTTCAGCGGGAGCCCATTCCTTGTTGAGTTCGTCCGCGGGAGAAGCGGCAGCGTTCAAATCATCAACCGGGGACGACTCGGACTTTGGCGCATCGGCGGATGAGACGACAAACTCCTCGTTCTTATCTGCAGGCGGCAATTCCGGCTTTTCGGGCGTCTCTCGATTGATCTCGATTTCCATTTCCGGGTCGGCGGCTTTTGTGAATTCCAACTCCGGGGGCTCGACCGGCTGTGCGACCGGGGGTTCCACGCTCACCGCTGTTTCTTCGGGCGGCTCAGGGCGAGTGAACTCCAGATCTTCCCGCGGCTCGGCGGGCGAGTGGTCGGCGAGTGAATCGAGCAGCGAGACGGATGCACCGTCGGGGTATTTGTCGACCGGAGGTGTTTCCGGTGCGGCGGCTGCTACTTCACCAGTTTCGATCACGTCCGTCGGCTGGCTCGACCAATGCCACCACAGGAGCAGCAGAATTCCGACGGTCCCCGTGCAGGTGGCAAAGGTCCAGGCACGGTGCGGCGCCGGCAGCAGTGCGAATCGAGCCCATTGCCGACGAACACCGCTCATGACCCAGGCGATGCGCGATCGGTTCTCTTCTGATTCGTCCGAGTCTTCAACGGGAGCCGGCAATCTGCCCCGGACCGGGCGTTTTGACGTCACGGCCTCCGTCGCCAGGATCTCTTCCGATTCATCGCGCGTATATCGTTTCCGGAAGAAAAGCCCCAGGCGGCGCGTCTGAATCCAGGCGATCCGAAACGGCCGCAAGAGTCGGCTGCGTGTTCCTTTGCGTGCGGGTGCCGGAGCGATCATGGGGAGCAGCGTCCGTAGAAAGTGCGGCACGCGACCCTCCACCGGAAGGATCGACGTCGCCGCGGTCGGTCGGCGCGGTCGGGTCCGGCGGTGAAATAACAGATTCCGGGGATTTGAGGAAGAGGGGTTCAGGGACACTGGGATGGAAGTCAACCACGCGAACTGAACGCTTTCGGGCCAGAAATTGAACGGACGCCGAGGCTCAGCTAATGACGTACGCCACCAGCAGCGGGTAGCCGAGCAGGAACAGCCATCCCATCGCCACAATCAACCCTGGCGGGGAACTGTGCGCGATGCCGCGGGAAAAGCACGCCGCCTCGCCGAAGAGTTCGGGGAACCAGATCAGCAGCAGCGCCGGCAGACAGAACATGACCGTCAGCATCAACGAGAGTGCGGGGCCGCCAGCCGGATGTAATACCAGCATGGCGATCGATACCGCGGCAAATACGACCACGGAAATGAGTCGGTTGATCGTGACAGCCATGATCTCACCCTTCGAGAGTTCTCTTTCCAATTCCCTGAATGTCCGTTCGCTCGCCCACATCCGCGATTTGCGTGCCGAAACATGGAATTCTCCGCTTCGTTGACCTTTCCGCTGACCCGACCCCACGTCTTCTGATCGCCGGAATACTGCCGATTTCGCCTGATTTTCCGGTACTTGCGAAGTTTTCCGCCCTGCAGGCCGATTGCCGTCAGATACCATTTCGCAGGGGCGGTCCAACGATCTAAAATGAGGCTTCGTATTTCTTTCGTAGTGGTCCAGGTTCTTGGCTGGTTCGGGGGGAGCGTCGACTCATGATGCGCGCGTTCGCGGTATTGCTGGGGGTAGCACTTTCGATTGCGATCCTTTCGGGAGTGGTCTGGTACAACCGTTACAGCCCCGCCGCGGTCAAGGCTGCCATCGACGCGAAGAAGGCCGCCGAACGAGCCAAACGTGCCCGCCAGCTCGCCGAAGACAACGAAGCGGGAACCCCGGAGGCTCCGGAAGGGGATGAAGAGGCCCACGCCGCCGAACCCCCGCCGCTCATTGCTCCGGAAGGTCCGTATCCGAAAGCTGTCATCGCCCAGCAAGAGTTCGATTTCGGCTCCATGGCCAAGGACGAAGAGCGGAAGCACATCTTCCGGATCAAGAACGAAGGCACGGTTCCGCTGAAACTCTCCAAGGGTTCAACGACCTGCAAGTGCACGATCAGCAACCTCCCGACGCGCGAACTGGCTCCGGGCGGAACGGTCGAGATCGAAATTTCCTGGACGCCGCGCGAGCTCGATAACAATTTCCGCAAAGAAGCGCGGATTCAGACGAACGACCCCGATAACGCCGAAATCAAACTGAAGGTTTTCGGAAAAGTCGTCCAGGAATTCATCGTCGCACCGTCGCACGAATGGAACTTTGGAAACGTCGCCGAGAATACTCCGGCCGAAGTTGTCACCACAATTTCCTCGGCACTCGTCGACAAATTCCAGATCAAGTCCATCGAGAGCAGCCACCCGAACCTCACATCGGTCGCGACCCCGCTCAACGAAGAGAAGCTCAAGCTCTTCGGAGCCAAATCGGGTTACGAATTCAAATCGACAATTGCACCCGGAATTCCGGTCGGCGCGTACGATCAGAAGCTCAAGCTGTTGACCGACCTGCCGGGAGACAAAACGATCAGCATCGCCGTCAAGGCGTTTCGCGCGGGCCCGCTTCGCTTCCTCCCGGCACGCGGAGCAAGCTTTGCCTCCGAGCGAATGTCGCTCAATATGGGACGCTTCCTCGCCAAAGAAGGAAAAACGGCCACGCTCCCCATCTTCGTTCAGGGGCTCAAGGAAGACTTCAAAATCACGGAACTCAAAGCGGATCCGGATTTTTTGGAAGTCACACTGACAGGCGATACCGCTGAAGAGCTCAGCCGCCGAGCCTATCAGTTGAAGTTTCACGTCCCGCCGGACAAACCGATCATGTCAAAGACCGCGGGAAATCCCGCGCGACTGACGATCAAGACGAACCACCCTGACGCTGCCGAGATCGTCATCGAACTCCTGTACGTTTCATACTGAAAATGAATGGGGCAGGAGGGTGTTCTGGTTGCGGGCGACGCATTCGCCGCTGAATGTGACGCGGCGATGCGCAGCCGATCGCCATGTCCCCCTCACTTCCGGATCAACCACACTTCCGCAACCTGGCAGGCGCGGCCGTTGCGGCCGAGGCCCGGCTCCGCAAACCAGGTCAGCGTCAGCTTTCCATCGGCGGTCGCTTCTCGCGGAATGTCGAATTCCCGTTTCGGTGCCGGGAATCCCTTCACGATGAGCGAATGAACCTCGATCTTCTCGTCTGCGAGCAACTTCATCTTCGCGCGCCCGGCATCCCCCGCATACGAAACCTTCACCTTGTAATGAGCGCTCGGATCAAGTTGATCGTAATGCACCCGGACCGCGCCGTCGTAGAGCGCTTCCGCATTCTGCAACCATGATTGCGGATAGATCGTGAAGAACGGCTCGCCGATCACGTAGCCGATGCGCGGCGATTCGAACGACTCCGGGTCGCCCTGAAAACCCTTCCCGCGGACGAGATGCGGCTGCCTCGCGGGGTTGCCGAGATCGTCGTAGAAGCCGCCGGGACCTGGATCAGTCCAGTTCACGATCTCGTCGATCGCCGCGATGCGCTGATTCTCGTCGTTCAATGAGCGGATCTCTTTGAACTGCTGTATCAGCCATTTTCGGTTGTTGAGGCAGGTGTCGATCGTGTCGAGATTCGCGCCGCGCTCCGCAGCAATCGCCTTATGCCGCTTCACGCTGAGCTGCATCTTGATGCTCTGGAACAACGCATCGCCCAACGCGAAAATGTGCGTCCGTTTTTCGACCGCGACCGGCTCGGAGACCGCCCGTTCGAGAATCTTCTCCGCATCTTCCATCGCGACCAGTGATCCGCTTGCTCTCGCCGCCGCGAGTTTCTCCCGCGCCAGGCTTTCGAGCGCGGTCTCGTAGAGCAAGCGGTCGCGGATGTATGAATCGTAATAGGCCCGGTAGAGCGGTTGCTGGAACCGCCAGTTCGCGAGCACTTCCGGAGAAGCGGACCGTTCCATGCCCTGAAACTGCTGCAGCGTCGTCGGGATGGTGTGATTCGTGATCGCCGGACCGTCCCAATTCTTCTCGAGAGCAATCAGCCCTTGTGCGAGCGTGTCAGCGTACTGTTCTCCGACGAAGTACCGCGAGTATTCCCGGAGCACGGCGGTGACGTCCGCATCGAGGTCCCAGCCGATTCCACTCCAGACGAACTTGTTGACGTCGTCGTTGCACCCTTCCGAGTAGCTGATGAAGCCGACGGAGTGCGGCGCGAGCGTTCGCAGAAGATGCGCGTGTCCGACCGGCCGCGGGTTGACTCCCTCGCGCCCTTCCGTAATCGCGAACGCAACATCCCAGTTCGGCACCGGGTACTGGCATTGCCTGCTGTGAGTGATATCGGGATACATCCGAATCGGATACTGCGCAGGAATCTTTGCGCGAAGCTCCGGCACCGAAGCGCGCACCTGCGGGCCATGCACCACGCCGGACAACCACGTCGGCTTGTCTCGCTCCAGCATCCCGTAAAAGATGTCCATCCATTCGGTGTCGAACCCCTGCGGTGACATCCACATTTGCGCATGGGGATGATGGCGATGCAGGCTCTCCGTCTGCTTCTCCAGCAGCGGCAGCATATGCTTCGGATGCGTGTGCCCCGGGTCTCCACCCGGAACGAAGATCGCATCAATCTTCGGGAGTGCCTTGAAGACGACTTCCCACTCCTTGAGCGCGAACTCGACGGTCGCGGCATCGCCGTAGTCTTTGTCGAGCGCGGGATACCAGATCCAGACGTCGAGTCCGTACTTCTCACAGATTTTCGACATCTCGACCATCATTTCCAGCTGCGGGAGCGTGGAGTGCGGACTCGTGGCATCGTCATCAGTCCGGGGCGGGACAAGTTCGATGGCATTCGCGCCGAAAACCGCGAGGTCGCGGATGTATTGATCCCAAATCGGCACCGACCAGGCATCGTACGAATTCGTCTTCGGCCGGTAGCCGAGCTGATGGCCGCGCATTTTTACATCGGGCGCGGTGGCAATGTCGATTCCGTCCGCAACGGAGACCTTGCCGGAAGTCATCCGGAGTGTTCGGAGCAGTCTGCCGGCCGCAAAGAGTACTCCGCGAGAATCGTTTCCAACCAGCAGCACCGCGGGCGATTCACCGCCGACCGTCCGGAAGCGATAACCTTCTGCCGCCTGGAAATCTTTTCTCGATGCCACCTGCTCTGCGAACCTTCCCGCGATCGGTGCCAGCGATTTCGAAGTCCCCAGAGCAATCACCGCGCTCGTACCTTCGGGAACTGTCTGCGTTTCCTGCCAACGAATGCCGGTTCGTTTCTCGACCTCTTCAATGAGGACTCGGACTGCTTGCCTTTCAGGAACAGGTACGTCCACCGGCGCAAGTACGACCGCTTTGCTGAGATCGATCTCAGCGGCGTCGACCGGTGCGGCCGCACAGAGCGCTACGGCAGCCAGAAATGAAATTGTCCACAAGCCGGCGCACTGGCGGCAGGCATGAAGTCGAGAGGGGGTGCAGGTCATGATGTCGTTTCGTGGATGAGGGAAACGGGTGGCGGGATGGAGACCAGCGGGCCACAGCCAGAATGTCGTCATCTGTGTAACGGTGTCAAGCTCAGCGACCGAATACCCCGGCAACTCTGAGCGGATCAGCATCTCATCAAGCCGAGCGACGGTGTTGCGGTCAATAACAACCTCAATCTTCGCTGCGCGAAGCGAGTCGTGAATCGGACGTCTCCGCTCTGTGAAAAACCGGCGAGATTCTCGCATCATTCTTCGAGAATCGACTCCCCTCTTCAGCCGTACCGCCTGGACGGATATCATGCATGGCATCAAGTCTCCCGGTGCGACAATCACCGTCAAAGAGTATCAGTCGCGAGTGATCGCTTCGCAGCTAATGACTGCCGGCGAACTTCGCGCTGTGGTCGACGGTCT
>JBFWWA010000248.1:0-7077 GCA_050246455.1 Planctomycetaceae bacterium | reverse complement strand
ATCGAGGCGACGCGTGCCGTCTGCAGCGGAGCATTCATCCCGTACGTAATTCCCGCTAATCCTCCGGAGACCAGCAGCGAGAGCAGCAACATCGACTTCCGGCGGCGCAGCACCCAGACCGATCCGACTGCCGCGACCCCGATCAGGGCCCACGCGATCTTCATATCGCGGGCGGAAATGTACCGTCCACCTGCAAGGGCACGATAAGCCTTGAGTTGCCGGATGGCTCCTGCGAGTTGATCGAGCCGGAAGTGATAGTATTCATTCACCTTGTCGAGCGCTTCATGCGTCGCAACGCCGCGCCCCCCACCCTTCTTGCTGACGTCGTCGAGTGCCTTGTCGCGGCCGGCCTGTTGCTCGGCCAGATGATTTTCGAGCGTCTTGAGCGCTTCGTCACCCCGAGCCATGTCCCCCTTGCGGTAATGAGCCGTGCCGACAAACCGGTAATGCTCCGTCTGTTCGGTGATAATCGGACTCGGTTCCAGATACGGCGTGTCCGACAGTTTCAGCAATTCGTCCCACAACTCGAAACGCGTGAGCGTCTCGAAAAGTCGTTTGCGTCCGTAATACGAGCTTTCGTGCTGAATCTCCGCGTTCTGCGTCGTTTCGTCGATGGCCTCTTCATCCCGTTCTCGAAGCATGTTGTATTTGGGATGTCGGGGGAGCTCGATCATGTTCTTCGAAAGTGCAACCGCATCGTGCACGCGTCCGACATTGCAGAGGTTGCGCGTCAGCCACTCGTTATTGTGTGCATACAGGTGAATCTGGTCCGGAAGCAGCAGGTCCCGCATCATCTGTTTGTGATCAACGCGGGCAGCGGCTTCCTGCATGAAACAGGCGTTGGCATATTCCCAGAGGACGGCGTAGACGTGCCCTCCCGCCATGTGCCACATGTGCGCGATCGACGGCGCGGACGGCCCCGACCGTTCGGCACTCGCGCGGGCCCTGAACGGCTCGCGCATCGCGTCCCAGGCATGAATGATGTAGTGATGAACGGGATGCATCGGCTCGACTTCAAGGATCTCCTTGCACGTCGTATCGACGTACATGTTGCGATCCCTCTGCCCCGAGCCGCCGGAATGATAGGCACCGACGAAAAAGACACGAAACGCCTTCGCCTCGAGATCGTCGGGGTAGCGGCGTGCGATGCGCGGGAACACTTCCGCATCTCGCAATGCCTGCACATACATCTGCTCGCGTTCGGTAATTCCCTTTGTCCGTTTTTCCGCTTCCGCGGCGAACCCCTCGAAGCGCCTGTCATTCAGGACGTTGGCCATTGCCATTCCCCAATAGGCCATCGTGCAATCGGGGTCGTGGAAGGCGGCAGTCCGGAACGAACGCTCAGCCTCATAAAACCAGAAGCCGTGAAGCTGACCGATCCCCTGCTCGACAAACTTCTGCGCTTCGGGACTTTTCGTAGTCACCGGGAAGTGGATTTTCCCGGTTCCCCCCATCAAATAGGCCTTCTGGCGGGGCCCCTCGTTAAAGACATGGCCATGAACCGAATGCCCCTCGAGCACCTTTCGGTCGTCGTCCTCATCCCCCTCGCCATCGGCGCGCGCGTTGCTGACGGCAAATACCAGGAGGAGCAGACCGACGAACAATGCTGACAGCCGGAATACGAGAGATTGCAAGGCGGAACCTCTGAGCGAACAAATCGATGTCTACGTACAGTTCGCGGAATCGGTGTCGTACCGTCCAGCGAACGACACCTTCTCATACGTTAAATGGCGACGGTCAGCGATGTCAATTTGTGGAAAAGAGCGGGAGGTTCGATGAATCGACCGCTTGATGTGATGCAGCCTACAACTTTCGAGAGCTTTTCACTGCGAAGATTGCGAGAAATCCTCGCGAAGGAGGTCTCGCGAGCCACGGACGCTCAATACCGCGGTCGGCGCATCTGGATCGGCTGATGGCTGAATCGGTCGGAGTTCGGGCGCGTTTCGTACACCGGCGGCCGCAAGTGATGCGTCCGCCCCATGACAGCGGCTACGACGAAACCCAGGACGAATCCGCCGATGTGCGCCCACCAGGCAACTCCTTCAGCTCCGCTCGCCATCGTCCCCTGAAAGAGTTGAATCAGGAACCAGATGCCGAGAAACAGCGGAGCCGGCAAAGCCATAACCTGCAGGATGATGGCGATCGGGACGAGCGTCATCACTTGCGCATGCGGGTAGAGCCACATGTAGGCCCCCATGACTCCTGCAATCGCTCCGCTCGCTCCGATGGTCGGGATGGTCGACTGCGGATCGACCATGAAATGCGACAAGCTCGCGGCCGCTCCCGCAGCCAGATAGAAGATGACGTACCCGACGTGGCCGAAGCGGTCTTCGACGTTGTCGCCGAAGATGTGCAGGAACCACATATTGCCCAGAAAGTGCATCCACCCGCCGTGCAGGAAAACGCAGGTGAGCATGGTGAGCCACGCGGGAATCGGAGTTTCCGCGGCGATCTTTGTTTTCTCGACCACCACGACCCCCTGATTGGACTGCACCAGCTCAGGGTATTTGATCTCGATCGTCGCCCCCGGATTGGAGACGCGCGCCGGAATCATGCCAAACTTCTCGACGATCGTCGACTGATCGGGAGGTTCCGTAAGCTGCACCAGGAACGCGATCGTGCACAGTCCAATCATGGCATAATTCATGAACGGGAAACTGTGCGGCGGGATATTGTCGCGCAGCGGCAGCATGACGTCGATCTTTCGTCCGAAGCTCTGTTTGATCGCGGTGCACAGGAGACCCGGGACGGGAAATCTCAATCACCGGTTCCAACAGAGTACTTCAACGGGCGAGCGACCGCCACTGCGCCTTCCGTGTGCGACAGAAGGCGATTTATTGGGGGACACCGAGCCGCATGTAGTGCGACCAGGCGATGTGCGTTTTCGCCTCTCCCTCCGCGCGACTGATGACGAGCGTCGTCGATGTCGTCGCCCGATTCACAACGATCACTTTGAGCTGAAGCGGGCGTTTTGACGAATTGTCCTGTGTCGACACCGACTGCGGGACGATCTCTTTGTCGGCTGTTCCCGGCTCCCTGGGGCCGGAGACGAATTTCTCTTCGTAAAACTTCGTCACCTTTTCGAACGCATCGCTCGTCGTCAGAAGCGCCTGGCATTTGGCGGACGAAATCGTCCGATTTCCGCCGTCGGTAATCTCGGCGCCACCAAATTGCGAACCGGGATATTGCCATTCTGCGAGAGTACCGAGCAGCGTCATCGGCTGCGCGGGTTTCACCTCCCGCTTCTCGTCCACCCCCCAGGCGGCGCTGAGGCTGACGACGATCAAGCCAACAATGACAATAAGCCTTTTAGCCACGGCAATCCCCCTGGATGATTACACCCTTGGCAGGACGTGCCATCCATCATGGAGCGAACTGTGTTTCCGGCGTCTTCTTAGCCGAGGAGAAACGCGAGGTCCGCTTTGCAGCAGACAGCGTCATCTTCAAAGGCAACGTTCAACTGGGAGAATTTCTTAGGCGATTGTTTCGGAAGAATCAGTCGTTCGCGGGTATATTTCGAAATGTCTTGCCAGACCGGGTCCTTTTCGCGGATCTCGTGGTCTTCTTTCCCTTCGAAATAAAGCTGAGTGGTGAGGACGCCGTGCTCCGGGTGCCGCATCTTCAAATGAATGTGCGGTGCCCGGGCGATTCCCAGAATCCGGTACAGACTTGGGATAATCGTCTTGAACAGATAGCTGCCGTCCTTCGCAGTTTTTACCTTGCCGAAGTAGCCGAAGTTCGGATCGAGCCCTTTCTGGTCGGGCCATTTCGGATGCTTGTAGCGACCCTGCGTGTCGGCCTGCCAGATTTCGACCGTCGCATCCGGCAGCGGACGTCCCTTCGCATCGAGAATCTGGCCGAACAGATAGACGAGCTGACCCGGCGGCCGCTTACCCATTCCGCCGACGGCGGTGAAATCACTCAGCCACGGAATCTCCGCCGTCGGGTAGACCGGTCCGTCGTCGGTGAGCGTGATATAGGGAATCTTGCTCTGCCCGGTGCGCATGAACTTCGCGACTTCCTCGAACTCGAGAGGCTCATCCGCGAGGACGAAATTCGATAGGCCAGTGATCCCGAACATTCCGAGCGACAACATTGAGCTGTTAATGAACTGTCGCCGAGTCAGGTCGAACCTTGGCATATGCCATTCCTTCCGGATGTCGAGTCGGTGTTGTCGAGATTCCCGATTACGGCAGATCATTGCCGAGTTTGCGGTGCGCTGGCAATGCCAACTGTCGATCGAATTTCATTGGGATTCCGCACCCGGATTCGCTGAAGAGGCGTTTCTTCCCACATCACGGCGCCGGGGCCATCCCCGTCTGCTTGCGGGGGCGGTTCAACTCAATACAATGGCCCCAGTGACGATGAAAATCGACGTTTTCCGAGCGATCCGCGGCGAACAGCGGATCGGGCCAGCCGAACGACTCCGGAGTTTGATCCATGCCAGCCGCTGACAATAACCCCTTTGGCGCCGTAGCAACTCTCAAGACGAAGAGCGGCGACTACCAGTATTACAGTCTGCCGAAGCTCATCGCCGACAACGTCGGAGACGTCAGCACGCTGCCCTACTCCATTCGGGTTCTGCTCGAGGCCTGTCTTCGCAACGTTGACGGATTCGTCGTCAACGCATCCGACGTCCAGAACCTGGCCGAATGGAACGCCCCCGCTCCCGCGGAAGTCGAGATTCCGTTCATGCCGGGACGCGTCGTGCTGCAGGACTTCACCGGCGTCCCGGCCGTTGTCGATCTCGCCGCTCTCAGGAGCGCAATGGTCCGCATGGGAGGGGATCCAAAAAAGATCAATCCGCTCGTCCCCTGCGACCTTGTCATCGATCACTCGGTGCAGGTCGATTTCTTCGCGAGCACCGGCGCGCTGATGCAGAACGTCGAAATGGAGTTTGAGCGGAACCGCGAACGGTACGAGTTCCTCCGCTGGGGTCAGAAGGCGTTCGACAACTTCGGCGTCGTTCCCCCCGCCACCGGCATCGTGCACCAGGTGAATCTCGAATACCTTGCGAAGGTCGTCCTCAAGAAGAACGGCGTCGTCTTCCCCGACAGCCTCGTTGGAACTGACAGCCACACCACGATGATCAACGGCCTTGGCGTCGTCGGCTGGGGTGTCGGAGGAATTGAAGCCGAGGCGGTCATGCTCGGCCAGCCGATCTACATGCTGATGCCGGAAGTCGTCGGGTTCAAACTGACGGGCGAGCTCCGGGAAGGAACGACGGCCACCGACCTGGTTCTCACGGTCACGCAGATGCTTCGTAAGCACGGCGTCGTCGGCAAGTTCGTCGAGTTCTACGGTCCGGGTCTCTCGTCGATGAGCCTTCCCGACCGCGCAACGCTCGCGAACATGGCTCCCGAGTATGGCGCAACGATGGGCTTCTTCCCCGTCGATCACGAGACTCTCCGCTTCCTCACGCGGACAGGACGGACGGCTGATGAAGTCGATCTCGTTGAACGGTACTACAAGGAACAGGGAATGTTCCGCACTGACGCATCGCCCGAGCCGCGATTCTCGAGTACTCTCTCGCTGGACCTGTCGACTGTTGTTGCATCGCTCGCCGGGCCGAAGCGTCCACAGGACCGGATTGCCCTCGCGGACATGAAGACACAGTGGCACAAGGATCTGCTCGGCATGTTCAATCGAACGAAGCCGGCCGATCCGGTGCCTGTGCAGACCAACGGACACGCCGAGGAGATCACCGACGGTGCTGTTGTCATCGCCGCAATCACGAGTTGCACAAACACGAGCAACCCGTCGGTCATGATCGGTGCGGGACTTCTCGCGCGGAACGCCGCCAAGCGGGGTCTGACGCGAAAGCCGTGGGTGAAGACAAGCCTCGCCCCGGGTAGCCGCGTCGTTACCGAGTATCTCGAGCGTGCTGGTCTCGATAAGTATCTCGACCAGATCGGATTCCAGACGGTGGGTTATGGATGCACAACCTGCATCGGCAACAGCGGTCCGTTGCCCGATCCCGTTTCGAAAGCGGTCGCCGACGGCAATCTTGTTGCTGCCGCGGTCCTCTCGGGCAATCGGAACTTTGAAGGACGCATCAACCCGCAGGTCCGAGCAAACTATCTCGCGAGCCCGCCGCTCGTCGTCGCATACGCACTTGCCGGCACCACCGATATCGACCTGCTCACCGAGCCGATCGGTACCGACAGCTCAGGCAAGCCGGTGATGCTCAAAGAAATCTGGCCGACGCATCAGGAGATCAATGAAACGCTCGCGACGTCGATCACGCCGGAGATGTTCACCGAGCAGTACTCGCAGGCGACGCTCGGCCCGCCGCAGTGGCAGAACATTCCGGCCGGAGGCGGCGAACTGTTCCAGTGGAATGAAGAGAGCACCTACGTGCAGGAGCCGCCGTTCTTCGTCGATATGCCGGTCACTCCCGCTCCGATCGGCCCGATCGCCGGGGCCCGTGTGCTGGCATCGCTCGGGGATTCGGTAACAACCGACCACATCAGCCCGGCCGGTTCGATCAAGGCCGATTCCCCCGCGGGACGTTATCTGCAGGAACACGGCGTCACGCCGCTCGAATTCAACAGTTACGGCAGCCGGCGCGGCAATGACCGCGTCATGACGCGCGGGACATTCGCCAACATCCGCCTCAAGAATCTTCTCTGTCCCGGCACCGAAGGAGGCGTGACGCAATACCTGCCGACCGGCGAGCAGATTTCGATTTACGATGCCGCAATGAAGTACAAGAAGGACGGGACGAATCTCATCGTGCTGGCGGGCGAAGAGTACGGCACGGGTTCATCGCGCGACTGGGCGGCGAAAGGAACCTATCTGCTCGGCGTTCGCGCCGTCATTGCGACGAGTTTTGAGCGTATCCACCGCTCGAACCTCGTCGGCATGGGTGTGCTGCCATTGCAGTATCGGACCGGCGAGAGCCGCGAGGCGCTCGGGCTCGACGGCACGGAAACGTTCGATATCAGCCTCGATGACGGGCTCAAACCCCGCCAAGCGGTCGAAGTGACGGCAACAAAGACCGACGGAACGGTTGTTCGGTTTACGACCGTCTGCCGCGTCGACACGCCTGTGGAAGTCGAGTACTACCGCAACGGC
>JBFWWA010000247.1:0-7082 GCA_050246455.1 Planctomycetaceae bacterium | reverse complement strand
TCACCTCTGAATCAGTTTCTGGATCGTGTAATCCGAGTCACACAACTCTTCCCTGCTTCAGGTCGATGAATGAATCAGAACTTCGAGTCATCGGTGCTCGAACTGATCCAATCAATCGAATTTGGAGTACGCCAGATGCATCGCTCGCGAATTGTGTTGTCGCTGATTCTCGTTACAGCGTCTTACTCGCACGTGCAATCTGCGGAGCCGGGTATGGCTCACTGGCTCCGGGACGCTTCAATGGCGACTCGTAACGCAACGGAGCGAGATGTGCCGCTTGTCGTGTTCGTTACTTCTCCCACCTGCACGTATTGCGACGCACAGAATAAGGCGTTCAATGAGCCAAAGCTCGCTCGGTTGTTGCAGCGGGAATTTGTGCCGTTGGCACTTGATGTGGCTCACGATGAAGTGCTCGTGGGGCGTCTGGGGATTCAAGCCTTTCCGACAACACTCATTATTTCTCCCGACGGCAAAGTGCTCGCCCGCGTCGAAGGGTATCGAAAGCCGATTCCAATGGCCAAAATCATGGCCGAATCGTCTCGAGCATATCGCAAGGCCAGAAACGCTTCTGACGTTATTGAACCCGCTGCTAGCGTAGTCGAGTAAGACTGATCTTGCCGCGATCGGAAAAGTGGTCGTCATCGCTTCGCCCACGAATGTTTGCCCTCTACGGCGGCAAACGAGAACGCCTCTTTCGGAATCACCATTCTCACGAATTCGCCGTCAATAAACGGGCGACGTATCGTCCAGAAATCAAAATCGCAAATGCATCGACGGGTGTTGTCGGTGCGTCCAATTCCAGTTGATTCTACCGAGCGTGACGTAGTCGATGTGGAAATCCCGTGAGTCGCAGGTTTCTTCGCCTTCTTATCCCTGATCGTCCGATTGCCTGATTCCCAGTGCCTTGATGCGTGAGTTGAGCGTTGTGGGCTTGAGCCCCAGCAGGACGGCAGCCCCATCGGAACCGTAGATTTTTCCCATCGTCCTGGACAGAGCATTGCGGATGTTGTCCGCCTCAATGGATCGCAGATCCTGCTTGGTAAGAATCCGCGTCGACGCGGATGACTCCACCGGCATGGCACGCTGTTTGGGAGTCGATTCGGGAAGGTCGAACCGCAACCTGCCATCAACCGCCACGATGCAGGCACGCTCCAAAGCGTGCTGCAGTTCGCGAACGTTTCCTGGCCACACATACCGCTGAAGTTCTTGAAGATTCGCGAGCGTCAATCTTGGGCGCGACCGCCCCATCTGTCGGGCAAAGCGACTGAGGTAATGTTCAGCTAACAGTGGAATGTCCTCGACCCGCTTGCGCAGCGGGGGGAGCTCCATCGGAAACACGCTGAGACGATAGTACAAGTCCTGGCGGAAGCAACCGGATTCTGTTTCGGCTCGCAAATTGCGATTGGATGCTGCAATGACCCGTACATCGACGTTTCGCGTACGCTCTTCGCCGATTCTCTCAATCTCCCCCTCCTGCAAAACGCGCAGCAATTTGGCCTGCAGATCGAGCGGTATCTCGCCAATCTCGTCGAGAAACAGCGTGCCGCCGTGGGCCAGTTCGAAGCGACCCGCGCGATCACGCAGTGCGCCAGTGAACGCTCCTTTAGCGTGACCGAAGAACTCACTTTCGAAGAGTTCTCGTGGAATCGCGGCACAATTAACCTTGATCAGTGGGCGATCGCTCCGGCTGCTGCGCCGATGGATTTCACGTGCGACGACCTCTTTTCCAGTGCCACTCTCGCCAAGGATTAGCACGGCCGAGTTCGTAGGTGCCACGAATTCAATCTGCTGAGTCACAGCCTGAATTGCGGGTGCCTGACCGATGAGATCCCCAAACGCGGCAGCCTCTCGAACTTCCTCTCGCAGGTACTCATTTTCCTGTTCGAGCCGTTGCTTCAATTGTTCGATTTCGTCGAGCGCCCGCGCATTGGCGATGGCGGCCGCAAGATGGTCCGCGATCATCCGCATCCACGCGAAACATGACTCACCGGGATACGCACGGGCGAATATTCCGAGGACACCAAGGACTTCTCCTCGATGTAAAAGCGGGTGACCCACGAAGGAAGTAATCTGCTCTGCTTCGAGCCAGTTAGGATTCGCAGCCCATGTGTGATCCTGGGTCACATCAGCAACCTCCAGCGACTGACCGGTTGCAGCAATCTGACCAACCTTGCGCATGCCGAGTGGGAAACGGCGAAACGACCCTTCAAGTCGGCCCCAATCGGCACCGGGGTCGGCGATCGAACGCCCCGCGCTGGCGACCAAGTGAAGGCAACGCTCTCGGCTGGCGCACTCATTCGTCAGGCGACAGCGTTCACAATCGTTTGGATGCGGTGGCAAGATCAGCCAGATGCGCGCCAAAGCAATCATGGACGACTCGGCGAGCCTTCGAACCGCGAGAGGAAGTAGTTCTTCGAGCTGATGGAGGCCTGCCAATTCCAGCAGCAGCCGTTTTGGGTCACCAACGATCTCTGAGTTCTGCGAGAGGAACACCATCGACTCATATTAGCGATATCTCGTTGAACTACGACGAAATTTCGTGCTCCTACGACATTTCGTTGAAATGTGATTCGAGAGGAAACGACGGATGTCTCTTCCGCAGCACGTCTTATGAAACGCCACTGAAGTTGGCATGAAACATGAAATGCATGAGTTCTGCCGCCATCGAACTGGTCGCTGGCAATCAGCAGCATCATCGTATTTGGAAAGGCTTTGACAATGTCCCGTTTCCCTCAAATCAATCCTGAGTCAGCTACCGGCAGGGCAAAGGAGCTCCTGGATGCAGTGAAGAGCAAGTTGGGAATGATCCCCAACATTTCGCGAGCCATGGCCAATGCGCCGGCCGTGCTCGAAGGATATCTCGCCTTCAGCAGTGCCCTGGGTAAAGGAACTCTGTCGGCGAAGAACCGAGAACAGATTGCGCTGGTGGTAGGACAAGCCAACGGCTGCGAATACTGTCTCGCGGCTCATTCTGCCGTCGGCAAAATGGTGGGACTCACTGCCGAGCAGATTCTTGATAGCCGGCGTGGAACGTCCGTAGATCCCAAGTCCGACGCCGTTGTGCGATTTGCTCGCAAGTTAGTGGACAAGCGGGGACTTCTCACCGACGACGAATTGCAAGAAGCCCGCAGCGCGGGATTGGATGACGCGGCTCTGGCGGAGGTCATCGCCAACGTCGCGCTCAATATCTTCACCAACTACTTCAATCACGTCGCGGAAACAGACGTCGATTTCCCTGCCGTCGAGCCCATCATCGATCACCCCCAAGCGTGCGCGTCTATCCCAGGTTGTGATGAAGCTCGCTGACTGTAGCGAAGCAGCTCAATCAACTTTCATGACCGATGGGAGCAGGGTGCGAATCCGGTCATGTTTCCCCTAACGAATTGCCAACCTTCAGGAGACAAATCATGCAACGCATTCACTCCGTCGAACCGAAGACTGCCCAAGGCCGCACTAAGGAACTGTTCGATTCAGTGCAGCAGGCCTTCGGCGTCATTCCCAACGCTGCTAAGGTGATGGCGAATTCGCCCTCCGTTCTCGACGGCTTCCTCGCCTTCAGCACAGCGATGAATGGAGCGAAGATCGGCGGCAAACTCCATAAACAAGTGAAGCTCACGACCAGTGAAACGAATTCCTGCGACTACTGCACGTCGATCCTGAGTGCAATCGCTCCCTCGGCGGGCCTCTCATCCGCCGACATTCTTGCAGGTCGCACGGGCAACACTGACGACCGCCGCACCAAGGCGGCTCTCGCCTTCGCCAACGATGTGCTCGAAAGCCGGGGAAAAGTCAGCAATCAGAGACTTAACGGCGTCCGGGACGCTGGATTCGGTGATGCCGAGATCGTGGAGATCGTTGCGAGCGTCGTGCTGGGCTGCTTCACGAACTTTCTCAACAATGTGGCCGACACGGAACTCGACATTCCGAAGGCCGAGCCGGTAGAAGACTGCTCGACCTTAATCAGTGGTATTTCTGCTAACTCGCGGCATTAAGCGGTACGGGATGTCACCGGGTGCTTGGCTGAACCAAGCACCCGGTGCTTCAGCGATTAATTTCATCACGAAAGCAACGAGTCATGACCGTCGTCCGACTGCGCTTCACGCTGGAAACGGCAACTGCCAAGGTGCGTGCTGCGGAAGATGCCTGGAACAGTCGTGATCCACAGCGAGTATCCCTTGCGTACTCCGAAGATTCCGAATGGCGAAACAGGGATCAATTCCTGCGAGGTCGCGATCTGATCCAAGAGTTTCTGATCCAGAAGTGGAGACGGGAGCTCGATTACCGCCTAACTAAATCACTATGGAGCTTCACCGACAACAGGATCGCTGTCCGCTTCCAATACGAGTATCACGACGCCGAAGGCCGTTGGTTCCGCGCGTATGGCAACGAACTCTGGGAATTTGACGATGAGGGGCTAATGCGGCGTCGGGAGGCAAGCATCAACGACCTGACGATCGAAGAACACGAACGCAAATTTCGTTGGCCTGCCCCCGGTCCACGACCAGTCGAAGGCCGTGGGATTCCGTCCATGCGATGACCGCTGTCAGGTCAGGCCACACGTCGGCGAGCTCTCACCAGAAATCTGAAGTTTGAGGACCTCTTCCATGCATCAGTTTGCAAGCGACATTGCCTTCACTCCGAATGTGAAAGCCATTCAAGCCCAAAAAGGCTCTCGAAGCAGTTATGCCCGGATGGAACAGTTAGGAAGTTGGGAAACGGCCGTGACGCCGGAACTCACTGGCTTCTTGTCCGAACTGGACATGTTCTATCTGGGTACGGCGAACGCCGAAGGCCAGCCCTATATTCAGTACCGAGGTGGTTCGCCGGGTTTCCTGCGAGTCGTGGACGAGAGGACTCTGGGCTTTGCAGACTTTGGCGGTAACCGCCAGTACATCACGTTGGGCAACCTTTCCGAGAACCCGAAAGCGTTCATCTTCCTGATGGACTACGCTCGCAGTCGCCGCATCAAGCTCTGGGGCAAAGCCCGTATCGTGGAGAACGACCCCGCCTTGCTAGACCGACTACGTGATCCGGCCTATCCGGGCAAGGCCGAGCGAGCCATCCTGTTCGAGATCCAGGCTTGGGATGTGAACTGCCCGCAGCATATTCACATTCGATTTTCGCAGAAGCATGTGGCCCCGGTGATCGAGCAGCTACAGGCTCGCATCGTTCAATTGGAAACGGAACTACAACAGTTTTACGAACCATCCTGACAACGTCGTCGAGCCTCAGCGCATGGAATCGGCCGGCTACGGCACGCCCGAGAAGTCGTCGGCGCATCCGCCAAATTCATGAACACGACCGCCTCGGCCGCATTTTTGATGGGCACTACGATGCGGCGACCGATTTCGTTTTCAAGCCGCACCGAACTGCAAGTCGAGCGGATCGAGTATGGGGTATCGGCGGGAGGGCAGCTAAAGTTCCAACCGCACAACTTCGAGATTCTGTAATCGCTGTTGAACATGACGCGAGTAAGATGGCGCCGTTCAAGGCGCCCTCAACCCCCACAGTCCTTAGTCAGACCTTCGGAGTGCAGCGCCGCCACAAATGGAAATCTTCCAGTGTCGGTGGGGCCCGGCCGTAGTCGTTTGCTCTCCGCGGTGGCTACGAACGTAGCGGCGAAACATGTTCATGCCCGCTCATGTTTCATCATTTTTGCGAACCACCACAGGTCAAGTTCGGTCAGCCGCCTCTGCCACGTCTTCCAGGGCGAACGCCTCTTTGCGATGTCCGGCCGGTCTTGCTCGCCTGCGCGGAGAGCCCTTATTAGCGTGAATCTCAGCGGCTGCAAGGCGCGACAACGAATCGGCAAGCTTAAGGGCAACCCCAAATCCGACTTCAACTCGATGAGTCGCTCAATCCGTTCCGAATAAGCGTGTCCAACGGTCCGATTCACTAAAGTGATTGAATTCGATTACATCCTGACCTGGATCAAGCGCGATTCAATCAATTTGGTGAATGTGCCTTACTGCAGCCCACACAACAGATTAAAGCACGCCGGAAAATTGGAATCAGGCCTGGCGCTCCTGATCTATCCCTTCCAGACCGTTGGAGGGCATCCCGCGGGCTTTAGTGCGTGGCCGTAGCGAAGTACGGCGATAGAACTCCGTCTTGTCGTCACTTCCCTTGCTGGACACTTTGTATGCAAGACATGAGTCCCGCCGAGATGAAGCCCTTTTGCACGGCAGAATTTCACGAAGTCAGAAAACGAGTCAGCGATCAGCCTATCTGACGTCAATTCCGCGACAAAAATCTCTGGCAGCCTTCGTCCTGTACGAAGTGACGACACATCTCGCTCGGGTTCGTGTAACGTTTCTTCTGTAAATTCGCGAGCGGTGGCAGGCGGCGGAGTGGAGAGACTTAGCTCCATCTCGTAACGCAGCCGCCTGGCTCCGCGGTCGGTTCACTGGAAAGGGTGGGCCACATTCGGTTTCCTAATTCGGTTTGTTACCACACAGCCCGAGAAAGGATTCCAAACATGACCCACCAGACTCAGACTAACCACTTCGATTCGCTCGTGGAACTCTTGGCCGATCAAGGATTCGACGGCATGGCCCAGGCCATTACCCTCCTCTTCAACGAGGCCATGAAGCTCGAACGAACCGAAGCCCTCGGCGCCGCACCCTACCAGCGCTCCGAACAACGCCGCGGATACGCCAACGGCTACAAGCCCAAAACCCTCCGCACGCGCGTCGGCGAGATCACCGTCGATGTCCCCCAGACACGCGGATTCGACTTCTATCCCAGCACCCTCGAACGAGGCGAACGGAGCGAACGCGCACTCAAGCTCGCCGTCGCAGAAATGTACGTCCAGGGAGTCTCCACCCGCAAAGTCGCCGCCATCACCGAAGAACTCTGCGGCTTCGAAGTCTCCAGCTCCCAGGTCAGTCGCGCCGCGCAACTCCTCGATGACGAACTCGCGCAGTGGCGCAGCCGCCCCCTGGGAGAAATCCCGTTCCTCGTCCTCGATGCCCGCTACGAGAAAATCCGACACGGCGGCAGCGTCGTCGATTGCGCCGTGCTGGTGGCCGTCGGCATCACGCCCGATGGAAAACGCTCGATCCTCGGCGTGAGCGTCTCGC
>JBFWWA010000246.1:0-7083 GCA_050246455.1 Planctomycetaceae bacterium | reverse complement strand
CCGGGTGCGGGATAGAACGCCCGAAAGATACGGGAACGATACCGCAGGAAACACGGACTGCTCAGCAGAGATCGGCCGGTTGCTTCGGAAGACGAGGAATACAAACGCATCATGGATCAGGTAGTCGCGCCAGAACCGCTGAGTGGGAATGTGCCGTCGGGTCCGGTCCCCGAGAAATGGGATCGGCATCGCAACCATCTCAAGCTCGTCAACCCTGCCAACAAGCGCAAGTACACCATCATCGTCGTCGGAACCGGTCTGGCCGGCGGATCGGCTGCTGCGGCACTCGGCGAGCTGGGATACAACGTTCTCTCGTTCTGCCTGCAAGACTCGCCACGCCGCGCGCATAGTATTGCGGCCCAAGGCGGGATTAATGCCGCCAAGAACTACCCGAACGACGGCGACAGCGTCTGGCGGCTGTTTTACGACACGGTGAAGGGGGGAGACTTCCGGAGCCGCGAAGCGAACGTCTACCGTCTCGCCCAGATCAGCAATCAGATCATCGATCACTGTGTTGCTCTCGGCGTCCCCTTCGCGCGTGAATACGGCGGAACGCTGGCGAACCGCTCATTCGGCGGCGCCCAGGTTTCCCGAACTTTCTACGCCCGAGGGCAGACCGGCCAACAGCTTCTGCTCGGTGCTTATAGCGCGATGATGCGGCAGGTCGAGGCGGGTCGCGTCAAGCTGATGCCGCGCCGAGAAATGCTCGACCTCGTGGTGATTGACGGCGTCGCTCGTGGAATCATCACCCGCGACCTCGTGTCAGGCAAATACGAAACGTTCGTGGCGGACGCGGTCGTGGTCTGTACCGGCGGGTACGGAAACGTCTTTTATCTTTCGACGAACGCAAAGAACTGCAACGTGACCGCCGGATGGCGCTGTCATAAGCGGGGTGCATATTTTGCGAACCCCTGTTTTACGCAGATTCATCCCACCTGCATTCCGGTCACCGGCGACTATCAATCGAAGCTGACGCTGATGAGCGAAAGCTTGCGAAACGACGGCCGCGTCTGGGTTCCCAAAACCAAGGACGACGGTCGTTCACCGGAGCAGATTCCCGACGACGACCGCGACTATTTCCTCGAACGGCGCTACCCCGCGTTCGGCAATCTCGTGCCGCGCGACGTCGCGAGTCGTGCCGCTAAGGAACGCTGCGACCACGGCTTCGGCGTGGGCGAAACGAAGATGTCGGTTTATCTCGATTTCCGCGATGCGATCAATCGCCAGGGGCGAAACGTCATCGAGACGAAGTACGGCAACCTCTTCCACATGTACGCGAAGATCACGGCCGAGAACCCGTACGAAGTCCCGATGAGAATCTATCCCGCGGTCCATTACACAATGGGTGGGCTCTGGGTCGACTACAACCTCGAGAGCAACATCCCCGGACTGTTCGTGCTGGGTGAAGCGAACTTCTCGGATCACGGAGCCAACCGGCTCGGTGCGAGCGCCCTGATGCAGGGTCTGGCGGACGGCTACTTCATCATTCCGTACACGATCGGCAACCATCTTGCGAGCCGAAGCCTGCCGAAGATTGGCGTCGATCATCCGGCGTTCACCGAGGCTCTTTCCAACGCGAAGGGTCGAATCGACAAGATCCTGTCAATTCAAGGGAAGCGAACGGCCGACAGCATCCACCGAGAGCTCGGCAACATCATGTGGAACAAGTGCGGTATGTCGCGTACGGCCGCGGGACTCAAGGAAGCTGTCGAAAGCATCCGCGCGCTGCGGAACGAGTTCTGGCAGAACGTGAAAGTCGTCGGCACCCAGGAAAGCTTCAATCAGAACCTGGAGCACGCCGGTCGCGTGGCCGACTTCCTCGAATTCGGTGAGCTGCTGGTGACTGACGCCTACTTCCGCAATGAATCGTGCGGCGGTCACTTCCGTGAAGAATACCAGTCTGCCGACAACGAAGCTCTTCGCGATGACGAGAACTATTGCTACACGGCTGCGTGGGAGTTCAAGGGAGTGGACAAGCCGGCGGTGCTGCATAAAGAGCCGCTGTCATTCGAGGAAATTCCGCTGGCGACGAGGAGTTACAAGTAATGAGCGAAACGCTCAATTTGACGTTGAAAGTCTGGCGACAGCCGAGTGCCGACGCACAGGGCGAGTTTCGGACTTATCGGCTCGACGGCATCTCGACGCATATGTCATTCCTCGAAATGCTTGACGTCCTGAACGAGAAGCTGATCGTCGCGGGTGAGGAGCCGGTCGCCTTCGATCACGATTGCCGCGAAGGCATCTGCGGAATGTGCGGCGTGGTCATCAATGGACAGGCTCACGGACCGGACGCAACCACCACGACCTGCCAGCTTCATATGCGCCGGTTCCGGGACGGCGACACAATTACAATTGAGCCGTGGCGCGCCACGGCCTTCCCGGTGATCCGGGATCTCGCGGTGGATCGCTCTGCGTTCGACCGCGTGATTGCTGCGGGCGGCTACATCAGCGTGCCGACAGGCAATGCCCAGGATGCAAACGCGATTCTTGTTCCCCGCGATGACGCGGAAAAGGCGATGAACGCCGCCGCATGCATCGGCTGCGGGGCCTGTGTTGCCGCGTGCAAGAACTCGTCTGCCATGCTCTTCGTTGGTGCGAAAGTGTCGCACCTCGCGCTTCTTCCGCAAGGAAAGCCGGAGCGGAAATCGCGAGTTCTTTCGATGGTCGCGAAGATGGATGCGGAGCAATTCGGAAACTGCACCAACACTTCGGAATGCGAAGCGGCATGCCCGGCCGGTATTTCGGTCAATAATATTGCCCGGCTGAATCGAGAGTACGTGAAGGCAATTCTGACCGCGGAATGACGATCGTCCGGGCGGAGGTCGCGGTGACGAACCGCGACCTCCGCCCCGTTTGAGTTCCGCCCACTGTCGCCGTATTGCATGTAAGGTCGCTCGTTCGATGCTGCGAACCGCCTGCTACGCCTGGCATGTTTCCCACGGTGGTCGAATGGTCGATTTCGCCGGCTGGGAAATGCCGGTGCAGTATTCGACGATCATCGAAGAACATCACGCAGTCCGACGCTCCGCCGGCCTGTTCGACATCGCGCACATGGGAAGGATTCGCTTTCAGGGGCCCGGAGCCTGCGCGTTGCTGGACCATATTGTCACGAATGACGTTTCAAAGCTCGCGATTGGCGATGTGCGCTACGCGCTGGTAACGAACGAGCAGGGCGGAATTCTCGATGACGTTCTCGTCTACCGCTTTCCGGATTGCTACATGCTCGTAGTGAACGCTTCGAATCGAGTCAAGATCCTCGATTGGATCGAGCAGCATCGCGTCGGCTTTGATGTGAATATCGAGGATCAGACCTTCGAGACTTTCATGGTTGCACTGCAGGGGCCGCAATCGGAGTCAATCCTGCGTCCTCAAGTCGACTGCAACCTCGCCGAAATGAAGTACTACTCCGCCACTCAGTGCAAAGTCGGAGGGCAACCTGCAGTTGTCAGTCGCACCGGCTACACCGGGGAGGACGGCTACGAGGTGATCGTCTCGGCAGATTTCGGCCTTCCCCTCTGGGAAGCGCTGATGCAGTGTGGTGCACCGTCCGGACTTCTGCCGAGCGGCCTCGGTTGCCGCGATACCCTTCGTCTCGAAGCGGCAATGCCGCTGTATGGTCACGAGCTTGATGAAACGATCGACCCATTCACCGCCGGACTTGCATTCGGCGTGAAACTCGACGGCGGAGAATTCATCGGCCGGGATGCACTTCGCGCCGCGAAACAGCGCACGGATCGGAAGAAGCGTGTCGGAGTCGTACTCTCCGGTCGTCGCATTGCGCGAGAAGGCTCGCTGATATTTTCCGGGGAAGCTGAGGTTGGGCGCGTCACTTCCGGAACGTTCTCGCCGACGCTCGAAAGATCCATTGCGATGGCTTACGTCGACGGCCAGTACGCCGCTGTCGATACCCCGGTCGAAGTCGATATCCGCGGGAAGCGGGAATCAGCGACGGTCGCAAAGCTGCCGTTCTATTCGCGAAAATCGTGACTGAGTCGATGCAGTGGAATCTCGCATCGAGCTTGAGGGGTTTTCACGATGGCGACGGAGCCGTCATCGAATCGATGACACTTGTCGACTTTTCGCAACACTGGTCTTGAAGCGACCAGTTGCTCCAGCAGTCTGGTTGCGCTCGGGACGTTATCTCTCGATTGGAGTCCATTCGGCATAATTCCACGGGTTTTCCGCCAACCGAAAGCCCAGGCAGGGCAAAACCGGTTGACTGACGGATCCGCCCGCATTGCGCGGGCTTCGAATGGCACGGGAAGTGCCTGTCTTCTTTTCATGCGGTTGAAAATGGCCGCCACGAGCTCAATAGAAGACGGAGCACTACGATGTCAGACTCACAAGTGGAACACGGAATTCGAGAACTCCTGAAGGCCAGGAGAATCAGCGGACTGCAATGGTTTGAGGTGGAGTCCCGCCACGGCGTCGCGACGATTCGAGCCTGCGTGAATTCCGAGTTCAGCCACCGGACGTGCTATGAGTGCTGCCGTCACATGCCCGGCGTGCGCTACGTCGTCGATCGAATTGAGGTGATGCACGCATAAGACCGCGTACTTTGCCGATGTAATGCACCCCCTTGCGTTGTGCCGGCCGTCGGATTCAAATTGCGCTGCAGAAATGCCGATGATGCATGATACGGCCGATCGATGGGGATGTTTCCGCAGGCAGGTAGACCGTGAAAGAATATACGAATTATCAGAAAAAGGTGATTCAGCGGTATTACGACAACCGCGAGCAGATCGACGCTCAGAAGTTGGCGGAGCTCGTCACGAATCTCTACCTGGCCGAGGGGAAGAAGCGAGATAAGCTTTGGAAGGCGGCCGAGGAATCGATGCGCAGGCTGAAGGTTCCTGAAACAAGAATCGCCCACGTTCTGAAAACGGCCGAGCCCGCCATTCTTGCGGAAGTCGTCAACGACCTGCAGGCGGGTCGCATCGGCTAGTTCGGGACATGCCGTTTCTCGACAAGTATCACTTGTCGAGACAGGCCCCCGACGCGAGGCATCCGGCACCGGCGGTCTGAGCGGGTGCAGGAAGGGAGTTGCTGCCCGTTGTCGCTGCGAGCGCTCCGGTCATTTCCACCTGGGGCAGCACCGGCGATTCATCGACATCAAAATCGGGCCGTCGTGCGGCCGTGCAGGCATAAAGCAACGCGACACCGAGAGTGGTGATCGAAGACGTCCACAACATGGCTCGAAAGCCGAATTCGTCGATGATCCATCCGAATATGGGAGCCGAGATCATCGCGCCGATTTCCGTGAAGCCGAGGATGATCGTCGTCCCGGATCCGCGGTATTCCCTCGGAAACTTGCCGGAACCCAGGGAGACGACTGCCGGGAAGAGGAGCGCGTGGCCGAACCCGCAGGCAATCGCCGAAGGCAGGAAATGCCATTCGCTGGTCACGAAGGGGAGCATTGCATGGCCGAGGCAATTCCCCGCGAGCCCCATCAGGATGATGCGATGCCGTCCGATGGTACGGCTCCAGCGCGTACTGGGAACACGAAATATCAGCGCCGACAACGAGTACGCGGTGAAGAAGTTTCGAATACATGAGAGCCCCATCTCCGTGGCGAATCGTGTCAGGAAAACTGTGATCACCGTAATCCCGAAGCCGAGCATGATCGCAACAAGAAGAACATAGCCCGGCCAGTAGCGAAACAGCAGCCGATGCGCGGCAGGAGTTTCGTGGGGTCGGGAGTGTTCATCCTTTCGTGTGAGCACGAGCACGCTACCGAGATAGAACACGCCGAGTGCCGCGGCCCCACCGAACAGAATCAGAAACCTTTCCCGTCCCTCAGGAACGTGCGCGAAGATCCAGTCACCGAGCTGAGAGCCCGCGATCATACCGAGAAAACCGCTCGTCCCCAGAGCACCAATAATTTCCGTGCGTCGATGCGCGGGAACTTTGTTCTGCACATGAACCATCGAGCAGGTGAACATCCCCGCGAGGCCCACGGCGAAGAGCGTCCGTGCCGCGTAGATTTCCCACCCGAGTGAGCGGACAAGCAGAAAGAGAACACAGGCGGACAAGAACAGCGCGGTCGCAGTCAGCCAGCTCTTTCGAGTTCCGTAACGGTCGATTGCCTGGCCCAGCACAATTCTTGCGGCCAGTGCGCCAACAACACCCGCACTGACAATCGCCCCGGCGGTCTTCTCCGTTCCTTGCAAGAACGCAACCAGCTCGGCGAACCGAAACGTTAAAGCGTTGGCCGTTGTGAGAGCCAGATTTCCGGCGAAAGCCAGCCAGAACGCTCCGTTGTAGATCCCCGGATCTCGGGGAATGCGCGGCGGTTCGGCAGGTTCGATAGTGCTCATTCGACTCGGTGCGGAACGAAACTCGAAGGCAGGCTGTTGCGGCTCGGCTGCGGCGGGGATGTCATTCGAGCATACGGCAAACGACATTGCGGCTCCATCTGGCATCAGGAGCCGTATTTCCAGTGTATCTTATGCGAACGCAAACCGGCCGCAAAGGGGACTCGAAAGCCGCCACCCTCAGAAAATGACGCTTCGAATTCACGTCAGGTTCGCATCAAAGTGAAACGTCCGCCGCGAATCTCCCATCCCTGGAAATCATCAATTCTCCGCGAATTTCACAGAATTCGGGTCGTCACTTTCGCTTTTTCCCCCGCCTGGGGAGGGGGATCAATGCTCCCAGCAGCCCGCCGGCCGTGCTGAAGGCCAATACGAGAAACAGGCCCAGCCAGACGATTTCATACCCGGAGTCAACCCAGAGAAACGTCGTCCAGATGGCAGCGAGAACGCCGACGGCAATTCCCCCCCAGACATTCAGAGGCCAGACGTCCCACGACACCTGAGCGCGAATGAAGACGATGCTGAACACGAGCCCGAGAGTCGCACCGAGCGGAGCGCCGCAGACCATTCCGCCGATGTATTGGCCGAAGCCACGGGTCCAGGGCTCCCCGGTCGGCGCCTGCAGCAGGGAAATAACAAATACGATTCCGAGCGTCCCCAGCAATGTGCCCAGTGCAGTCATTCCCACGATCAAAAGTACGATCTGGACAATGCGCATGCGAAGAGTTCCGCAGATGAGCGAACAGGAAACGGCTTACTGCTGGAAACT
>JBFWWA010000245.1:0-7124 GCA_050246455.1 Planctomycetaceae bacterium | reverse complement strand
TTCCCGGAGATCTTTCAGAGTTATCTCGGGCAGAGCCTGCTCAAACTGGCGATCGAGCGCGGACTGGTGCAGGTGAAGTTGTGGGACTTTCGCGAGTGGGCGACCGACAAGCATCATTCGGTAGACGACCGCCCCTTCGGCGGCGGACCCGGAATGCTCATCGGCTGCCAGCCGGTGTTCGACTGCGTCGAAGCGGTGCAGAAGGATGCAGAAGAACCAGGCCAGCTGATCATGCTCACCCCACAAGGGCGCAGGCTCGATCAGCAACTGGTGGAGGAACTGGCGACGAAGAAGCGGCTGCTTCTGCTGTGTGGACGATACGAGGGGTTTGACGAACGAATTCGGGTCGGGCTCAAGCCGATGGAAGTCTCCGCGGGAGACTTCATAGCCAACGGCGGCGAAGTCCCGGCGATGCTGGTGATCGACACGGTTATCCGCCTTGTCCCGGACGTTCTGGGAGATGAAACGAGCAGCAAGTACGAATCATTCGCGGAGTCGGGGCTCTTGGAGTATCCGCAATACACCCGGCCTCGCGAGTTTCGGGGAATGAAAGTTCCCGACGTGCTTCTAAGCGGGAATCATGAGGAAATTGCCCGCTGGAGGCGGGAAGAGAGCCTGCGACGGACGCGCGAACGGCGGAGCGAAGCGTCTCCCCGAACGGGCCGACAGAACGAAGACAATTGACGCGAAACCAGGTTTCGCGTATTGAGCGACATGAATCAGACAGATTTCGAAGGATGACAGTCATGCACAAGTTGTTGAAGCTGGCCGAAGAATCGAGCCTCCGGAGCGATCCGCTGCAGTTCGAGATCGGCGATACCGTCGCCGTCCATACCCGGATTCTTGAAGGCGAGAAAGAGCGCATCCAGATCTTCTCGGGCATCGTCGTCGCACGCCGCGGCGCCGGAACCCGCGAGATGTTCACGGTTCGCCGCATCGTCGCCGGCGAAGGGGTCGAACGCTCCTTCCCGACGCATTCGCCGAAGATCGCGAAGCTCGAAGTGAAGCGCCACGGCCGCGTCCGCCGCGCGAAGCTTTACTACCTCGCGGACCGCGTTGGCAAGGCGACCCGCCTGACCGAACGTCGCGGCAAGACGGGCGAAGTCGAAGCGAGCGAAGAATAGACTTCGATCGTTCTTCAGGCCAGGTTTTCACTGACGGGTGGCATGCCCTCGGCTGTGTGAGGGCATGGATTTGGGGATGCGAGTTCGCGTTATCTCTTTGCGGCGGAGTGTGGTCGTCCAAAAGCTGCGTGCGAGGCGGCCATGCCGGGCTGGTGGCGCAAACTCTTCGGGGCCGGAGGAGAACGTCACGCGGCGCGGTTTCTGAAACAGCTTGGCTACAAGATTCTCAATCGCGGATACGCCAGCCGTCTCGGAGAGATCGACCTCGTTGCACTCGACGGAAACTGCATCGTCTTCGTCGAGGTGAAGACTCGCCGCTCGACGGCCGCGGGGCGCGGCGACGAAGCGATTACATTCGACAAGCAGAAGCGGCTGACGCGTGCCGCCCTCGCCTACCTGAAGCGGCATCGGAGGCTTGAACAGTCGGCTCGCTTCGATGTCATTTCCATCCTCTGGCCTGACGGCGTCCGCGAACCCGAAATCACGCATTACAAGAACGCGTTCGAACCCACCGGCTTCGGCCAGATGTTCTCCTGAATCTGGATATGGCGGCTACGGACTACCGGAAATTCTCAAGCCAAGCCGACGACTCGTCGTCGGTCCCGGTCTGGCTGATTCCTGATCGCTGAAAGCTGAAACCTGCTCATGAAAATCGGACTCGTTGGTTATCAGGGAAGTGGCAAGAGCACGCTGTTCGAGCTCCTTACGGGTGTGAAGCCCGACCCGGCGAAGTCGCACACCGGACAGCTCGGCGTCGCAACGGTCCCCGACGCGCGCTTCGACGCGCTCGTCGCTCTTTTCAAGCCGAAGAAGGTCTCGCCGGCCCGCATCGAGCTGTTCGATACGCCGGGGCTCGACCGTAAGGACCATGATGCCAACGCGCAGAAGCTTGGCGTGATTCGCGAGGCGCAGGCGCTCGTGCATGTCGTCGGCTCATTCGCCGGAGCGGATGCACTGGCGGACGCCGCGAACTTCGACGACGACATGGTCCTCGCCGACCTCCAGGTCGTGACGAACCGCATCGCCCGCATCAAGAAGGATGTGACGAAGCCACGCCCCGACCGGGAGGATCTTGCCGCCGAGCTCGCTGCGCTGGAGCCGATTGAAGCGAAGCTTTCGGCGGGTCAGTCGCTGATCGATTTCGAGTTCAGCGAAGCGCAGGAAAAGGCGTGCAAGTCGTTCTCGCTCCTCACGAAGAAGCGGCATTTGCTCGTCCTCAACACCACCGATGCGTCGTTTGATGCGGGGGTTGTCGAGAAGCTCAAAGCGAAGGGCTACACGGTGATGGCGGCTCCGGTCGGGCTCGAGCTCGAAGTCGCACAGCTTCCCGAAGAGGACCGCGCCGTTTTTGCCGAAGAGATGGGGCTCGGCGAGCCGAGCGCCGCGAAAGTCCTTCGCGCAATCTTCGAGGTCACCGATCAGATCACGTTTTACACGAGCGATGAGAAAGAAGTGCACGCCTGGCTGCTCGAACGCGGCGGCACCGCCCTCGATGCGGCCGGCACCATTCACACCGACCTCGCGCGGGGCTTCATTCGCGCGGAGATCATGGCGGCCGACGACCTGATCCGCCTCGGTTCCGAGCGTGAGGTGAAAGCAGCGAACCTGCATCACCTCGAGGGGAAGGAATACCCGATGAAAGACGGCGACGAAATCGTCATTCGCTTCAACGTCTGACTCGCCACCTCAATCGGCGAAAGCAGAACGCATTCAGCGCAGAGACATTCCCGGGACTTGCAAGGTTGCAGACGCGATTGGGTGGCCCCAAATGCTGGCCAATCGGGGCGGGCGTCAGCCCGCAAGAGGTAACGACAATTCGGCTGTCAAACCGCAGCCTCTTGTGGCTTCGTCACACCGGTTGCTCTTGGAATCGGCTGTAGAACTCGAATTTCGGAAGTACCGATCCCCGTCTGTGCACTGTTTCGTGCGCGTGCGGCGACATTTCACACCAGCGCATCGACGGCAATGACGACGATCATCACCGCCCCGATGAGAAGTTTGCCGACGGTCCCCAGGAGCCGGCCGACGAGCGCTCCCTGGCCGGCGGCTATCCGCTGAGCGGAATCGCTTCCTTTCCACGTTTCACCGGCATATGCACCGCCGAAAGCACCGAGCGCGCCCCCGCCGACTGCGCCGATGATCGGCCCGACGATCGGGATCGGCAGAGAGATCACCGCGCCCGCGATGCTCCCGAAGATCGTTCCGACGATTGCGAGCACCATCGAACGGCGACTCGCTCCCCGTTTCTTGGCACCCGCTGCACCCGCACTGAACTCGACAATTTCACCCAGAAGCGCGAGTACCGCCGCCACCCCGACATAAAACCAGGTCAGCTCTCCACCGCTTTCCGGCGGCAGAAGCCAGGCAAAAAGCGCAGCGAGCCCGACGATAATCCAGTTGCCCGGCACTGTGAAAATCGTGGAAAGCCACGCCGTTCCCATCCCCAGAATGAGCAAGCTGACCCAGACGTAGTACATCATTCACCTGAAGAGTATTCGCCGATCGATTCCGAATGTTGACCGATCCTGGGCGACTCGGAGTGTTTTTCATCACATCGGTGCGCGGTTATGATCGCAAAGCCCGTTGTCGCACCGGACGCTCCCGAGGGAGCCTCGACGAATTCTACGGAGAACGACCCGATGGAAGGAACTCAATTCACGATTCGCCGCAAGGTTCTCACCCTGCTGGGGGCGAAGTTCCATGTTTATAACGCCGAAGGAAAGCTCCTCGGCTTCTGCCACCAGAAGGCGTTCAAACTCAAGGAAGACATCCGATTCTACACCGACGAGACGATGACCGACGAACGGCTCATCATCCAGGCGCGAAAGATGCTCGACATCAGCGCCGCGTACGACGTGATCGACGGTAAAACGGGCAACAGCGTCGGAATGCTGCAGCGGCAGGGTCTCAAATCGCTTTTCCGCGATGAATGGCATGTCTTCGACGAAGACGGAGGACAGGTCGGAATCATCCGCGAAGACAGCGCCTGGATGGCCCTCGTCCGCCGCTTGTTCGAGAATCTCATCCCGCAGAATTTTCATCTGGACGACACGACCGGTCAGAAGATCGCCGAGTTCAAGACGCACTTCAACCCGTTCGTGCACCGCATGACAGTGACCATCGGCCACGAATGCCCCTGCAATCCGATGCTGATCATCGCCGCTGGAATTCTGCTCGTCGCGGTGGAAGGTCGGCAGAAGTGACCACGCTTCCGGAAATTCCCGGCGGGTGGTCGACGCGCGAAATCGGAATTGCCGGCCGCAGTTTCCGGGTCACGTTGCCGACATCCCCCGACGCATTTCTCGACGATCCCGAAGTTCTCGACGAGAGCCGGCGGAACGACTACATGCCGTACTGGCCGTACCTGTGGCCCGCGTCCCTGCCGATGTCGGAAGCCGTAGTGCGTGCGGGATGGAGAACAGGAACCGAGATTCTCGAAGTCGGTGCGGGGATCGGCTTCGTCGGGCTCGTCGCGCTGTCGTGCGGTCACCGGGTCACCTTCAGCGACTACCGGGGGGAGGCGGTCGACCTCGCCCTCTACAACGCGCGGCAGAACAATCTCTCGGGGGCGTCCGGCGAAGTGATCGACTGGAACAACCCGCCGAACGGCGAGCGCTTTGCGGTGATCCTCGGGTGTGATGTGCTCTACGAGCGTCGAAATCACGAGCCGATACTCGGGCTGCTTTCGACAATGCTCGATTCGGATGGCGTTGCGTGGTTCGGCGATGCCGGCCGCGACCATGCGTCCGCGTTCGTTGCAATGGCGCGCGACGCGGGTTATCACGTCGAACTTCGCGATGAGAACGGCGAACCGCTCGAGAAGCCCCGCGTCGGCCGGTTTCAGCTCATTACGCTCACGCGCGTCTAAGCCGTCTGGGTGGCGATGTTGCGAGGATGCGCCTGCGGGCCGACCCGGAGATCGAGCCAGTCCATCATCGATCCGGCGGTCTGCCGCCAGTCGGGCTCGTTGAGCAGCTCGTGGTAGTGCTCGGGAAAGAGATAGTACGACTTGTCGACGCTTGCGATGGAATCGAACCACGGCCGCGCGGCGTTCGGATCGACGATGCGATCGTTCCCGGCCTGCATGAGAAGCAGCGGGCAGAGGATGCGTGTCGCTTCCGACCAGGCCGACTTGAGCGCCGCTTCCATCGCGAAGTACCAGCCTGCCGTGACGGAACGGCGGTTGTAAGGATCGACAGCGCGTCTCTGAAGTACTTCGGCATTCCGCGTGGTGAACGACTGATCGACGCGCGATTTGAAGCGCGTCTGCGGATAAACCAGTGAGGCCGCTTTACCCAGCGCGATGGTGAACCTCGAAATCGGCACGCTCATTCCCAGCAGCGGCGAAGTCAGCACGGCCGCGGCGGCCGCTTGAGGATCGCGCTGCAGCCAGCGTGCGGTGACGAGTCCACCCATGCTGTGCCCGAGTATCGCGGTCGAATGGGGCTTCAGATCGAAATGCCGACTGACCGAGGTGAGATCATCCACGTACTGCCCGAAGTCGGACACGTGCGTCGGCACGCCCCCCGATCGGCCGTGCCCGCGCAGATCGGAGATAAGAACGTTCCAGCCCCGCGCAGCCGCCACTTGCGCGACGTGATCGTACCGCTCGCCATGTTCCGACATGCCGTGCACGATGAAGAGCGTCCGCGGGTCGGAGCCCCCGTTCGGGAGGTAATGCCTTACGAAGATCTCCGTCGCGTCATGCCCCGGAATCACCGACTCCGAACAGACGAACGGACCGGAAACGTCCGCCGTCATCGGTACTTTGTCGGGTTCGAGGGCGCGAATCACGGCTTTTTCTCTCCGTTGGGTTTCTTTTCAGAACCGAGGAGCCGTTCGACGGCAAGCTTGAGGTCGCGGCCGCGAATATCAAAGCAGATGAGCCGCCCCTTCTGATCGATGAGGTAGGTCGACGGAATCTTTGCCGCTTCATAGCGGCGTCGCGTCGCGTCGTGGTCGGTTCCGGACAGGGCCAGTCGCCAGGGAAGCTTCGCCTGCTTTTGAAAGTCGACGACCGTCTCTTTCTCTTCATCGAGACTGATGCCGACAATTTCGAAGCCGCGCGCGTGCGTGTCCTCGTAAAGCTGCTTGAGGCCGGGAAACTCTGCAAGACAGGGGAGGCAGTTCGTCCCCCAGAAGTCGACGAGAACCACTTTCCCCGTGAGTTCGGTGCTGTCGAACTTCTTGCCGTCGAGATCCTCAACGCTGATGTCCGGCATCGGCTTGTCGGCGAGCTCGAGCTTTGCCAGCCGGTTGTCGCACAGTTCCCTCACGGTCGGGTTGAGAAACATGGCGCTCGCCAGTTTGTCGAGCACTTCCTTTGCGGCCGGATAGTCGCCCGCCAGCTGCGCCTGAACCGAAAGTGTGAGCGCAAAGTCGACGGTGTCGTTGGGAGAGCGGACGCGAACCGTTTTCAGATGATCTTCAAAACCGGCGAAGGCCTCTTTGAAGTTTCCGGCCCGGGCCTGTCCGATCGAACGGACGTGCTGCGCAAGATGCATCGCCGCGGAACCGCTCTCCGCCTTTTTGAGATAGGCCTCGGCAGGGGCGACGGCCTGGGCCTCGAGCCCCTGCGTGCGGACGGTCTGAAACAACCAGCGGTATGCCGTTTCGGCATCGGGAGCGTCGGGATGGGCGACCAGGTACTCGGCGACGGCAAGAACCGTCTGCTCGGTCTTGGCGTCGATGATGGCCGAGAAGCTCGTCCCCCCCGGTTCGGTCGTCTCGGCCGCTCCAGCCAGCGACCCCAGCAACATGAGTGCAACGAGCGCCAGGCAGCCCCCGAACCATGCCCGCCGATGGCTGGGTGTTACGGTCCGAAGCATTTCGAGACGCCCGATCATTCGCGGTCTCCGCGTCCGACAGCCCGCCGGCTTCCCGCCGACCAGCTCCCTGGAATTCCCGCCGAAACCTCCCTGACAGTCGCGGTACGCCGTAAAGCTTTCGTACATCGCACTCCTTCTCTTTCTATCGAGTATATGCCGCGTCTGCTTGAGA
>JBFWWA010000244.1:0-7134 GCA_050246455.1 Planctomycetaceae bacterium | reverse complement strand
CGCGGAACGTCTGTGGGAAGTTCGAGCGTCGGGGGCGCGCCTTCCAGTTGTTTCCGCCAGTAGGCCAATTGCTTTTGCAGCACCGGACCAGTGAACCATTCGCGCTGCCAGACGGCATAGTCGGCGTATTGGATCGGCAGCTCGCTGAGTGCCGAATCCCGGCCCAGATCCAACGCGGCATACGCTTCGCCCAGATCGCGCAGAAGAAGGTCCACCGACCAGGCATCGGACGCAATATGATGCATGACAAGGAAAAGGACATGTTCCTCGTCCGCCAGTCGGCAGAGCCCGGCACGCAGCATCAGGTCCGTCGACAACTCGAACGGCTCGTTGCCGAATTCTTTCATCCACGCCTGAACCGCATCGCTACGTTCGCCGTCGTCCAGATGAGACACGTCGAATACGGGGCATTCGATCAGGAAATCGGTATTGAGCTTCTGGTAGGCGGTGCCGTCGGCCCGATGGATGGTGGTTCGGAGGATCTCGTGCCGTTCGACGACCTGCTTGAGCGCGCTCAGCAGTGCGTCGTAATTCAGCCGGCCGACGAGACGAATCGAATTCGCCAGGTTGTACTGCGAACTTTCCGGTTCGAGAATGTTCAGGAACCAGAGACGCTGCTGCGCGAACGATAACTGTGCGGTTTCAGACGGAGCACGGCGCGGAATGCCCGTACGCTTCGCGCCGGAGGCGCTGCGCTCCAACAAGCGGCGTTCGAGCAGCTCCCGCTGCTTCGCCGAAAGTTTGATCTGAGAACCGGCTTTCGGATCCATTCCCGTCATCCTGCTCCGTGAATCGGGTCTGCGACTGCTTCGGCATTCGCGTCGGAAGTTTCATCGCCGGCCGCTTCCGAGAACGCGGCCAGCAGAGCGAGCGAAAACTCACTTACCGTCGGCGACTGGAAAAGCGTCCGGAGCGGAATCTCGATGTCGAAAGTCGCGCGGATTCGAGACACAACGCGAGTCGCCAGAAGCGAGTGTCCTCCCAGCTGGAAGAAGTTGTCGTTGATTCCGACCCGTTCGACGTTGAGCACTTCCGCCCAGATCTCGCAGAGCATTTCTTCAATCGGGCTTGTCGGTGCTTCGTATGGGCGAGCCATATCGGCCCCCCCTTCACCCGGAGCCGGCAATGCGAGCCGGTCTACTTTCCCGTTCGGTGTCAAAGGCAGAACATCCAGAATCATGAAGGCCGACGGCACCATGTATTCCGGAAGCTGCGCTGCAAGCGACGCCCGCAGACCATCCAACGAAAGTTCCGCACCGGGCTCCGCTACCACGTAGGCAGCCAGCCGCTTGTCGCCTGGCGAGTCTTCGCGTGCAATAACAACCGCCTGCCGCACGCCCGGCTGTGCGAGAAGAACCGATTCGATTTCCCCGAGTTCAATGCGGAATCCGCGAATCTTGACCTGATGGTCGATTCGGCCGAGACACTCGAGCTCGCCATTCGGCTGCCAGCGAGCAAGGTCTCCCGTGCGATAGAGCCGCGCATTCGGCGCGGAGCGGAACGGATCCGCGACGAATTTCTCGGCGGTCAATTCTTCTCGATTGAGATAACCCCGCGCGAGCCCGTCGCCGCCGATGTACAACTCGCCCGGGATGCCGATCGGAACGAGCTGGCGGTTCTTATCGAGAACGTAGACCTGCGTATTGTCGATCGGTTTGCCGATCCGGATCGGTTCGCCCGGCTCGACCTTGTCGAGTGTGGACCAGATCGTTGTTTCCGTCGGACCGTACATGTTCCAGACTGAATCGCTGAACTTGACCAGTTCGTCGGCAAGTTCGCGCGAGAGGGCTTCCCCGCCGCAGAGAATCTTGAGTCCCTTCGGAAGCGTTCCCGCTTCAAGCAACATCCGCCACGTGGCCGGAGTCGCCTGCATGAAAGTCGCGCCGGAATTCCTGATTGCGTCGCCGAGCCGATGGGCATCGTAGGCCACGTCTCTGCTGACGAGCGCAATCTTCGCACCGACGTAAAGGGGCAGAAAGAGCTCGAGTCCGGCGATGTCGAACGACAATGTCGTCACGGCCATCAGCACGTCATCGGCCGTCATGCCGGGAGTGTGACTCATCGAATGCTGGAAGTTGCAGACCGCGCCGTGCGGAATCTGCACTCCCTTCGGCTTGCCGGTTGAGCCTGATGTGTAGAGCACGTACGCAAGATTGTCGGGAGTCAGCTCGACCTCGGGATTCTCGGTGCTGTAATTCGAGAGCACCGCCCGGTCGCTGTCGAGGCAAAACGTCTTCGCATTGTGCGGGCCGACGGCGTCGCGAAGCTCGGATTCGGTAATGAGCACCGGAATCTTCGAGTCTTCAACCATGAACGCAAGCCGCGACTTCGGGAAATCCGGGTCGAGCGGAAGGTATGCTCCGCCCGACTTCAGAATGCCGAGTAGGCCAACCAGCATCTGCGGCGAACGGTTGACGCAGATGCCGACAAGAGTTTCCGGTCCGACACCGAGTGTGCGGAGATGATGCGCAAGCTGGTTCGCCTGCCGATTGAGCTCGGCATAGGTAAGCGAACTGCCGTGAGATTCGACCGCAATCTTCTCAGGCGACCTCTCGACCTGCCGCTCGAACAGACGGTGGAGCGCATTGGCAGGGAGCGTGCTGTTCTCGGTCGCGTTCCATTCGGTCAGAAGCTGTTGCTCCTCTTCCTTCGTAAGAAGAGGCAGCGCGGAGAGCTTCGTTTCCGGCGACGCGACGATCGCTTCGAGCAGGGTCCGGTAGTGTCCAATCAGGCGCTGGATCGTATCGCGATTGAAGAGATCGGTGTTGTATTCTGCGACGATCCTCAACCCGTCCGCTTCTTCCGTCGCCGTCAGGCTCAGGTTGAACTTCGAATGCCGCGCGGTGATCGGATAGTTCTCGAGCACCAGGTCCCCCATCTTCATCGCCGCCGAACGATTGTTCTGCAGGGCGAACAGAACCTGATAGAGCGGGGAATGGCTGAGGTTGCGGTTCGGTGAAAGCTCTTCCACGAGCTTCTCGAACGGAACATCCTGATGCGAATAGGAATCGAGCGTCGTATCGCGCACCCGTGCCAGAAATTCCTTGAAGGTCGGGTCGCCCGACAGATTCCCGCGAAGCACGACCGTATTGACGAAGAAACCGATCAACCCTTCCACTTCAGTACGGCTCCGCCCAGCAATCGGCGAGCCGACCACAATGTCTTCGAGACCGGTATAGCGTGAAAGGAGCGTGTAGTACGCGGCCAGGAGGACCATGAACAGCGTGGAACCTTCCGCGCGGGCCAGGTCGTTGAGCCTGGCGTTAAGTTCTTTCGAGAAGTGCGTGACTTCCCATAGCCCATTGAACGTCTCGACGGCCGGACGGGGCCTGTCGGTGGGAAGCTCGAGGACTCCCGGCGCCCCCGCAAGCTGCTTTTTCCAGTATTCGAGCTGCTTCGCGAGGACACCATCACCCAGCCACTGCCGCTGCCAGACAGCGAAGTCGCCGTATTGAATCGGCATTTCCGGAAGCGAAGGAGTCAACCCCTTCGAGAACGCAGCGTAGAGCACATCGAGCTCGCGGATGATCACTTCGAGCGACCAGCCGTCGGCTGCGCTATGGTGCAGGCAGAACATCAGCAGGTATTCGTCGGCGCCAATCTTGAACGCCTGTGCGCGAATCATCACGTCGCGCGCCAGGTCGAACGGCGTGCCGAGTCCGAGGTAGCTGAGCCTCTCCGCTTCCGCCTCACGCTCCGAAGCGGGAAACGAGGTGAGGTCGATCACCTGGAACGGAACCTTTGCGTTCTTCAGGATCACCTGAACCGGCGAGTCATCAATGGTTTCAAACACCGTCCGCAACGACTCGTGACGCTCAACGAGCGCATCGAGCGATTTCTGCATCGCTTCGCCGTTGAGCGGGCCGCGAACGATATACCCGGCGGCGATGTTGTACAGGGAGCTGCCGGACTCGTACTGATCGAGGAACCAGAGCCGCTGCTGCGCGAAGGAAAGGGGGCACGGAATGTTCCGGTCGCGCCGTGGAATTCCGGCGTCCTTCTTGACGGTGCGTCCCTTCAGCAGCTGGCGTTCCAGAAGCGCGCGCTGCTCCGGAGTCAGCTGTGAAAACTTCTTCGCGTCGCTCATTTCTCCAGCTCCATCAAAGCCTGATCCAAAGATTCCCTGGAAGCACCAGTGGCCAGCAATTCGAGAATGGAAAGCGCAAGCTGTTCAACCGTCGGCCGCTCGAAGAGTGAGCGCAGCGGTAGATCGATTTCAAAGGTCTCTCGCAATCGCGACACAACCTGCGTCGCAAGCAGCGAATGTCCGCCAAGTTCGAAGAAATTGTCGTGAACGCCGACACGATCGATACGAAGCACCTCAGCCCAGATCACCGATAGAATCTCTTCGACCGGAGTCCGCGGCGCCTGGTACGGTTCGGACCAATCAGGCCGGGCTGCCTCAGGGACCGGGAGTGCGGCACGATCGACCTTGCCGTTTGGCGTAATCGGAAACCGGTCCAGCACGACGAACGATGACGGAACCATGTAATCGGCGAGCTCTCGCCCGACCGCCGCGCGGAGTTCGGAGATCGATTGCGTTTCTCCGTCCGAAAGAACGAGGTATGCGATGAGCCGCTTTTCGTCGACGGTCTCCCCCAGCACGACAACCACGGCTTCTGCAACCGCGGGCTGTCGCAGGAGGGCCGCTTCGATCTCTCCAAGTTCGACTCGAAAGCCGCGAATCTTCACCTGGTGGTCGACTCGACCGAGCATTTCGATCTGCCCGTCGCGCATCCATCTCGCGAGGTCGCCGGTACGATACATCCGCGCGCCGTCGATCCCGATAAAGGGATCCGGCACAAACCTTGATGCGGTCACTTCGGGACGATTGAGATAGCCGCGGGCCGTTCCGTCGCCGCCGAGGTAAAGTTCGCCCGGCACTCCGGGAGGAACGAGATTCAAGTGTTGGTCGAGAATGTAAGCAGTCCGTCCCTGCAGCGGACGGCCGATCGGCAGTCTTCCCATTGAGAGTGCATGATCGATGCAGTTTCCGGCCTCGCAGGCCGTGGCTGCAATTGTCGTTTCCGTGGGACCGTATGCGTTCACGAGCCGCAGGTTGCGGCAGAGCGATGATTTCCAACGGCGCAGGCCGTCCGGCGAGAGGAAATCGCCGCCGACAACCACGGTCCGCAGCTGCTGTCCCGGCCCGTCATTCGGGTTCTCGTCCCAGTGACGAATCACCGGCAGTAAGACGACCGGGGTGAAGTAGGCAATGGTGACTCCGTACTCGCGAAGCCTCCGTCCAAACTCTTCGGGAAGCCAGACATCGTTCCCGCGCAGCGCTATCCGCGCACCCGAGATAAGCGGCGCGAAGATTTGCTCGAGCGAAGGATCGAAATTGATCGAGAAAAACTGCAGGACGCAGTCCGACGGCATCAACCCTTGCAGGCGGCAGGCATCCTGGATGTAGTCGGAAATCTCCCGGTGGCAGACCACGACTCCCTTTGGAACCCCGGTCGATCCGGAAGTGTAGATGATGTATGCCGCGTCGGACTCACCGTGATGCAGTCCGAGATTTGTTGATTCTTCGCGGGCGATCGTACTCGAGTCTGCGTCAATGCAGACGACCCTGGCTGCCGTCTTCGGAAGCGATTCAACCTCGCTCGACTGCGTGATGATGACATCCACCGAGGTATCGAGCATCATGAACTCGATGCGCGCCGGCGGGTAGTCGGGATCGATCGGCACATACACCCCGCCCGCCTTCCAGATCGCCAGCAGACCGACGACCATCTCCGGCGAGCGACGGAGGCAAAGCGCAACGCGAGATTCAGGCCCGACCCCCAGGGAACGGAGCATTCGCGCCAACTGATTGCTGCGGGCGTTCAGCTCTTCATAAGTCATTGCGCGCTGATCGGAAACGATCGCAACTGCCGCTGGGACGCGGGCCGCCTGCAGCTCAAACAGTTCCGGAATGAGCCCCTTCGATTCACGCGACGGCTGCGGACCCTTGCACCACGTCGAAAGCAACTCTGCAGCATCATCACTGCTGATCAGCAAGTACTCCGAAACGCGCTTGTCAGGGTTCTCGACGGCTCCTTGAAGCAGTTTCTCGAGACTTTCAATGAATCGGTCGATCGTTTCGGCATCAAAAATATCGGTGTTGTATTCAAGCGATCCTTCGAGCGAACCTTCGCCATGCGTCATCTCCAGACCCATGTCGAAACGCGAGGTACCGAGGTCGAGGTAAATCGGCTCGATATCGACACCCTCGACTTCGAAAAGCTCCGAGAGCTTGTGATGATGCAGCACGAAGAGAACCTGCATCAGCGGCAGACGGCCGACGTCGCGTTTCGGTGCGAGTGCTTCGACAAGCTTGACGAACGGAAGATCCTGATGGGCATAGGCGCCGAGTGCCGCATCCCGAACCGCCAGCAGCAGCTCGCGGAAGGTGGGGTCGCCGGAGAGATCGACGCGGATTGCGAGGTTATTCGTGAATGCGCCGAGCAGCGATTCGAGTTCAGCATGACTCCGATTCGATACCGCGGTCCCAACGACAATGTCATTCTGACGCGTGTATCGATGAATCAGCGCCTGGAATCCCGCCATTAACGTCATGAACAGCGTCACCCCCTCGTTTCGACTGAGTCGGTTCAATCGATCGACGAGGCTTCTCTCGAACGCGAAGCGTTGAACCGCTCCGCGCGAGGAACGAGCCGGGGGGCGGGGGCGGTCGACCGGAAGCTCAATCACCGACGGCGCGCCCGCCAGCCTTTCTTTCCAATAATCGAGATGCGGCTGCCATTGGCCGCTTTCGAGCTGCCGCGTTTGCCAGGCCGCATAGTCGACATACTGAATGCGGGGCGCGACAGGCGGCTTCACCTCTCCGCGAATGATCGAGGAGTAGTTCTCGGTGATTTCATGAAACAGCAATCGAGTCGAGAGACCGTCCGAAACGAAATGGTGCGTCGTCAGGGACAACCAGTGTTCGTTGTCCGAAAACTTCAGCATCGTCAGGCGCAGGAGCGGTCCGGTCGCGAGATCGAACGGGCGGCGGGTCTCCAGCTGAATCAGTCGTTTCGCTTCGTCGAGCCTCTGTTCGACGGGTGTCGACCGCAAGTCATGGAACTGCATCTCACCCCGCAGCTCCTCGTGAATCGTCAGTTCCGGCTGTCCATTAACGGAACTGCA
>JBFWWA010000243.1:0-7142 GCA_050246455.1 Planctomycetaceae bacterium | reverse complement strand
CTCGAACTGAAGAACACGGTCAACGTCATGGTTGACCAGCTGAATGCATTCGCATCGGAAGTGAGCCGCGTTGCGCGTGAAGTCGGCACGGAAGGAAAGCTCGGCGGCCAGGCAAGAGTCCCCGGTGTGGCGGGAACGTGGAAGGACCTCACCGACAACGTGAACTCGATGGCGTCCAACTTGACCTCTCAGGTGCGAAACATTGCGGAAGTGACGACGGCCGTTGCGCGCGGCGACCTGTCGCGCAAAATTACCGTCGACGTCCGGGGCGAAATTCTCGAGTTGAAGAACACGATCAACACCATGGTCGATCAGCTCAACGGTTTTGCATCCGAAGTGTCGCGCGTTGCGAGGGAAGTGGGAACCGAAGGGAAGCTTGGCGGTCAGGCGACGGTCGAAGGGGTGGCGGGCACCTGGAAGGACCTGACCGACAACGTCAACTCGATGGCATCGAACCTGACATCTCAAGTCCGCAACATCACGGAGGTGACCATCGCAGTCGCGAACGGCGACCTGTCGAAGAAAATTACGGTCGACGTGCGCGGTGAAATTCTCGAGTTGAAAGAGACGCTCAACACCATGGTCGACCAGCTCAACGGCTTTGCGTCGGAAGTGTCGCGCGTCGCTCGCGAGGTCGGCACCGACGGCAAGCTCGGAGGCCAGGCGAAAGTTCCCGGTGTGGCGGGCACCTGGAAGGACCTGACCGACAACGTGAATTCGATGGCGTCAAATCTCACCGACCAGGTACGAAACATCGCGGACGTTGCGACAGCCATCGCAAAGGGAGATCTGAGCCGCAAAATTACGGTCGACGTGAAGGGAGAAATTCTCCAGCTCAAAGAAACCATGAACACGATGGTCGAGCAGCTTGGGGCATTCGCGTCGGAAGTCACGCGTGTTGCGCGCGAAGTGGGAACTGAGGGAAAGCTGGGCGGGCAGGCGCAGGTGCTCGGTGTGGCGGGTACGTGGAAGGATCTCACCGACAATGTGAACTCGATGGCCTCCAACCTCACGGGACAGGTGCGCAACATTGCGGAAGTGACGATTGCGGTCGCGAACGGCGACTTGTCGAAGAAGATCACGGTCGACGTCCGCGGCGAGATTCTGCAGCTGAAAGAGACCATCAATACGATGGTCGAACAGCTTCGGTCGTTCGCTTCGGAAGTGACGCGCGTGGCGCGCGAAGTCGGAACCGAAGGCCGCCTCGGAGTGCAGGCGGTCGTTCCAGGCGTGGCGGGAACGTGGAAGGACCTCACCGACTCCGTCAACACGATGGGATCCAATCTGACCGCGCAGGTCCGCAACATCGCGGAAGTGACGACAGCCGTTGCGCGCGGGGACCTGTCGCGCAAGATTACGGTCGACGTGAAGGGAGAGATCCTCGAGCTGAAGAACACGATCAACACGATGGTCGACCAGCTCAACGGGTTTGCTTCAGAAGTGACGCGCGTGGCGCGCGAGGTCGGCACCGAAGGAAAGCTCGGCGGTCAGGCGCAAGTGTCGGGTGTGGGTGGAACGTGGAAGGACCTCACCGACAACGTGAACTTCATGGCATCGAACCTGACCGACCAGGTGCGCGGCATCGTGAAAGTCGTGACCGCGGTGGCCGACGGGAACCTGCGACAGAAACTGACGGTGCAGGCGAAAGGCGAAGTGGCGGCACTCGCCGAAACAATCAATAACATGACCGACACGCTCGCGACGTTCGCCGAACAGGTCATCAGCGTGGCGCGTGAAGTCGGAGTCGAAGGTCGGCTCGGCGGACAGGCCAGTGTGCCCGGTGCCGCCGGCTCGTGGCGCGATCTTACCGACAACGTCAACCTGCTGGCTGGAAATCTGACCACTCAGGTCCGCGCAATTGCCGAAGTGGCGACTGCCGTGACGCAGGGAGACCTGACGCGATCGATTCAGGTCGAGACGCGCGGTGAAGTGGCTGAGCTCAAAGACAACATCAATACGATGATCGCGAATCTGCGAGAGACGACCGAACGCAACAAGGAGCAGGACTGGCTCAAGACCAACGTCGCGCGGTTTACGAGCATGCTGCAGGGCCAGCGCGATCTCTTCACCGTTGCAAAGACGCTGCTCGCCGATCTCGTTCCGCTCGTCCAGGCGCAGCAGGGGACGATCTATCAGTTGTCGAGCGAAGACGGCGATCCGTCGCTTCAATTGCTGGCGGGATACGCGCAGAAGCCCGGCGTCCCTTCGCGTATCAATCTCCGCGAAGGGCTCGTCGGCCAGTGTGCCGTCGAGAAGCGGCGAATTATTGTCGAGGACGTTCCGCAAGACTACACACGAGTCAGTTCGAGTCTCGGTGACGCAAGCCCGTCGAGCATCGTGGTCATGCCGCTGTTGTTCGAAGGGGAAACGAAGGCGGTGATCGAACTCGCATCGCTCAGGCCGTTTACGGCGACGAATCTCACGTTTCTCGAACAGCTGGCCGCGAGCATCGGCGTCGTGCTCAACACCATCGAGGCGACGATGCGGACCGAAGGCCTGCTCAAGCAATCGCAGCAGCTTACCGCGGAACTTCAGTCACGGCAGATTGAGTTGCAGCAGACAAACGAAGAACTGGCGACGAAGGCCCGCCTCCTGGCGGAACAGAACGCGGAAGTGGAACGCAAGAATTCCGAGGTTGAGCAGGCCCGCCGCGCTCTGGAAGAGAAAGCCGCGGAACTGGCCCTCACATCGAAGTACAAGTCCGAGTTCCTTGCGAACATGTCGCACGAACTCCGGACGCCGCTCAACTCCATTCTTATTCTCAGCCAGCAACTGGCCGACAACGCCGCCGGCAACCTGCAGCAGAAGCAGATCGAGTTTGCGCGCAACGTGCACAGTTCCGGGTCGGACCTGCTGAATCTGATCAACGACATTCTCGACCTCTCGAAGATTGAATCGGGAACGGTCACGGTCGAGGCGGAGGAAATACCGTTCCGTTCGCTTCGCGACATCATCGACCGGAACTTCCGCCACATTGCGGAAAACAAGAATCTGCCGTTCCACGTCGAGTTTGCATCGGGTCTCCCGCGCACATTCACGAGCGATACGAAGCGTCTGCAGCAGATTCTGAAGAATCTCGTTTCCAATGCGATCAAGTTCACGTCGCAAGGACATGTGAAAGTCGAAGTCAAGCTGGCGGAGTCGGGATGGAGCAGCGATCATCCAGTTCTCAACCAGTCGCAGCAGGTCATCGCATTTTCGGTGGAAGACACGGGAATCGGGGTTGCACCCGAGAAGCAGCGGCTCATCTTTGAGGCGTTCCAGCAGGCGGACGCAGGGACATCGCGCAAGTACGGCGGTACCGGGCTCGGCCTGGCCATCAGCCGCGAACTGGCGGTGCTGCTGGGCGGTGAAATTCGACTCACCAGCGCACAGGGGCAGGGAAGCACGTTCTGCCTTTATCTGCCGCTCCATTACATCGGTCCTGCATCGGCGGCTCTGGCAACAACCGACGGCAATTCCTCACCGCGTGATTCTGTACCCCTGCGTGTGCTGCCGGCCGTGCGAGAGGAATACATAGCGGACGATCGTGACCATATCGTCGAAGGGGATGACGTGATGCTGATCGTCGAAGATGATCCGCATTACGCACGAATTCTTCTCGGGCTTGTGCGCGATCACGGATTCAAGGGAATCGTCGCGACCAATGGAGCGACCGGTCTGGCATTGGCCAGGCAATTCCTTCCGACCGCAATCTCGCTCGACATCTTCCTGCCGGACATGCTGGGCTGGACCGTGCTTCACAATTTGAAGCTCGACCCGCAAACGCGGCATATACCGGTGCAGGTGGTGACGCAGGAAGAGGAGCGGCAGCAGGGGCTTTCCCACGGCGCGTTTTCGTACGTCATCAAATCCCCGACGACCGAGAATCTGGAATCGGCGTTCGGCCGCTTGAGGGAGTTTATCACTCGTCCCGCGAAGCGGCTGCTGGTGGTCGAAGACAATGACGTCGAGAGGATGTCAATCGTTGAATTGCTGAAGCACGACGATATTGAGATGACGGCAGTGGGTACGGGTAAGGCGGCTCTGGCGGCGCTCAATGCGGAACAGTTCGATTGCGCCGTGCTCGATCTTCGACTCCCGGACATGACCGGTTTTGAACTGCTGGAGGAAGTATCTCAGCAGCCGGACTTTCAGGACCTGCCGGTCGTTGTGTTTACCGGAAAGGAACTCGCCCCGGATGAGGAAGCACGCCTGAGGACGATGGCGAAAAGCGTTGTGCTCAAGGATGTGCAGTCGCCGGAAAGGCTGCTGGACGAGACCGCCCTCTTTCTGCATCGGATCATTGCCGACCTGCCGGCTGAAAAGCAGAAAATGCTGCAGCGGCTTCATGGATCAAACGAACTGCTGCGCGGACGAAAGGTGCTGATCGTCGACGACGACGCCCGCAACATCTTTGCGCTGACGTCACTCCTCGAAAGCCACGAGATGGAAGTGATCAGCGCGACAAACGGCCGACAGGCTATTGAGCTGGTGCGAAACACCGACGACCTCAGCATGGTGCTGATGGACATCATGATGCCCGACATGGACGGATACCAGACGATGCGCGAGATTCGCGCCGACGCGCGCTTTCGCACACTGCCCATGCTTGCGTTGACCGCAAAGGCCATGAAAGGGGACCGCGAAAAGTGCCTTGACTCTGGCGCATCGGACTATATCGCGAAGCCCGTTAACACCGAACAGCTCCTCTCTCTGATGCGCGTCTGGCTCTTCCGTTGATATGAGGCCGGGCGAGAGATCATGACATCATGAGCGCCGATACCAGCCGATTGAAGTATGAGGGATTGACCGGCCGGGAGAAACCGGACCGGGACGAACGCGCTGAGCGCTCGTCTGGCAGCGCTCCGTCCGAGCAACCGATCAACATCCTGATCGTCGACGACGAACCGAAGAATCTGACGGTGCTCGAGAGTCTGCTCGAGAATCCCGACTATCGGCTCGTGCGTGCCGAATCGGCCGACCAGGCGCTCATGGCTCTCATCGCGGAAGATTTCGCGCTTCTGATCCTCGACATTCAGATGCCGGGCATGAACGGTTTCGAACTGGCGCAGATGGTCAAGCTGCGCAAGCGGACCGCTTCAATTCCGATCATCTTTCTGACGGCGCACTACAGCGAGCAGGAACACGTCCTCGAAGGGTATCAGACGGGGGCTGTCGATTACCTCCACAAACCGATCAATCCGGTAATCCTCCGCTCGAAAGTCTCCGTCTTCGCCGAACTGCATCGCAAGACGCGCGAATGCAGCGTCGTAAACCACGCTTTGCTGGCGGAAGTTGCCGAACGGCGCCGCGCACAGGAAGAGTTGAGCCACATGGCTCAAGAACTCGAACAGCGGGTGCTGCAGCGGACCGCCCAGCTCATGAAGGTAAATACGGCGCTCCGTACCAGTGAAGAACGGTTCCAGCTTGCACTGAAGAACTCGCGGATCCTCGTTTACACAACCGACCGCGACCTGCGATATACCTGGATCAGCGATCCGGGTGCGTCGCGGTTTTCAATTCCCATTCTGGGACGGCGGGACGATGAACTCGTCCCTCCGGAACAGGCGCAGCCGTTGATGGAATTGAAGAAGCGCGTGCTCGACAGCGGAATCGGGGCGCGCGAGGTGCTCTCCTTCAAGATCGACGGGCGTCGTTTTGATTACGACCTGACCGTTGAAGCGCTGGTCAACGAACAGGGAGAGCGGATCGGCGTAACGGTCGCGGCGATGGAGATCACGGATCTGAAGGACGCCGAGGCTGCGCTCAAGGAAGCGGACCGCCGCAAAGATGAGTTTCTCGCGACGCTCGCCCATGAACTGCGCAATCCTCTCGCTCCCATCCGGAATGCGATTCAGATTCTGAATCTCGAGGGAGCTGGACCTGAGGAGTGGGAACACGCCAAGGATATCATCGATCGCCAGAGTCGGCAGATGACGCGACTTGTCGACGACCTGCTCGATGTGTCGCGAATCCAGACCGGAAAGCTCGTGCTCCAGTTCGAAACGATCAGGCTGGATGATGTCGTGCGCGGCGCAATTGAAACGTGCGGCCCACTGATCAAGCAGTTCGGCCACACGCTTAATGTCAGCATTCCGCCGGAAGAAATTCTGCTGAAAGGGGATCTCACAAGGCTCAGCCAGGTGTTCTCGAATCTACTCAACAATTCCGCGAAGTATACGGAACGGGGAGGGGCCATCTCGCTGATTGCCGAGCGGGCCGGCGCAGAGGTTTGCATTTCGGTGAAAGATAACGGAATGGGCATTCCACAGGAGATGCTGCCGGATGTCTTCGAAATGTTCACGCAAGTCGACCGGCATCTGCACCGTTCGCAGGGGGGGCTTGGCATCGGGCTCCGTCTGGTTAAGCGGCTTGTCGAGTTGCACGGCGGTTCCGTGCAGGCGATCAGTGCGGGCACCGACGCGGGGAGTGAGTTCCTCGTGCGGCTGCCTCTTCTGCAGAACACAAGCTCGAACGGAGACCCATTACCGCCTGGGACCGGCTTGCGGGCGATGAACAATAGTAACGCGTCGAGTCAGAAACTTCGCATCCTCGTCGTCGACGATAACAGAGACAGCGTCGAAAGCCTGCGACTCCTGCTGACGTTCCTGGGACATGACGTCCGCGTAGCCTACGATGGCCTCGAAGGGATCTCCGTAGCGGAGGAATTTCGACCGGAAATGATCCTACTCGACATCGGCATGCCGAAGCTCGACGGCTATGAAACCTGCCGCCGCATCCGGTCTTATGACTGGGGACGTCAGATCGCCATCATTGCGCAGACCGGATGGGGCCAGCAGGACGACCGCCGTCGCACGCAATCCGCCGGATTCGATCATCACCTCGTCAAACCGGTCAATCACGCGACACTGAATGAACTCCTCGAGCGTGTGGCATCGCGCGAATCGTGAATATCGAAGTTCCGAGGCGATGCCTCCGAGTTACGGCACGGAAAACGGGAAAGTGCTCCCGTAAGCCATGCAGAGAGTCGACAGACGACGCCGAATCCGATCGTCGTTCAGTTGTTTCCGGCGTTTTCCATCGCAAATTGCTGAAACGTTCGCGGAGACGCCAGCAGTGATTCCAGGGCGATCGGGTCGGGAGGTTTCGTCAGGTGCACATCGAAACCTGCGGCAAGCGACCTTTGCCGATCCGACTCC
>JBFWWA010000242.1:0-7147 GCA_050246455.1 Planctomycetaceae bacterium | reverse complement strand
TCCCCTGATCCATGCAGTCGACCATCGCTGCATGCACGGCCATTCGACGATCCCACTCCTGGCGGTCCGATTCCGAAACGTCTTCCCAGGCCTGAGCGATCAGATCGCGCGGCGAGAGTCTGCAATTCTCTGCAAGCAGCAAGCCGAGCTCCTGCTGCTTCTGGTAGCGGCGCGCGCGGAGCTGGTCCCATCCCCCGAGATATTTTCCGACGTACTTCTCAATGTCTTCCGGCTTCGCATGAAGCGGAAAATGGGGAGCGGTGTAACAGACGTTGAGAAAGAACGGCTTGCCGGCATGCTCGCGCCGATGGTCGTCGATGAAGCCGACCGCCCCGTCGGTAAATGCGTCGGTCGCGTATTCTCCCGGCTCCCATTCAACAGGCTTCAAATCGAAATAAATCGGGGCGAGGTCGAAGAAACTTCCGCCGCCGCCGGTGCCGCGCGCGTGGTCGAACCCGCGGTTCATCGGATGGTTTCTATTGTCTCCTTTGCCGACGCCGCCGACATGCCATTTGCCGACGTGATAGGTCCGGTAGCCGCCGGTTCGCAGCAGTTCGGCAATGGTCGCGCACTTCTCGTTGATGCCGCCCGAGTATGCGGGATGATTCCACGCACCGAGCATATGGCCGACGCCGGTCTGGTGCGGGTAGAGCCCGGTCAGAATTGATGCTCGCGTCGGGCAGCAGCGCGCGCAGTTGTAGAACTGGTTGAAACGGATTCCGTTCGCGGCGAGCCGGTCGATGTTCGGTGTCGCAATTTCCGATCCGTAGCAGCCGACATCCGAAAACCCGAGATCATCGGCGAGAATGATCACGATGTTCGGCCGGGACGGGCGATCGGTCGATGCGGCTTCGGCAGTGCTCTGCGGCAAAGCGAGGGCGACAATCGCCGTCAGGACGCTCAGGGCAATGGGTGAGATTCGGCGAGGCATGAGATGCTCGTCAGTGTTCAGTGTGGAGTTCAATCGGATGGGATGCGAACCAGGGACGGCTATTCCGCGGCGTTCTTGAGATGCTTGTCGAAGAACTGGCGGACCCGCGCGCGAACTTCCGGCTTCTGAAATGCCGGGCCGCCGTGTCCTGCTCCGTCGATGACATAAAGCTCGGAACTCACCCCCGACATTTCAAGTTTCGCCTGAAACCGTTCGCTTTGATCGAGAGGAACAACATCATCTTTGGAACCGTGCACGATCAGGAAGGGCGCATCCCCGGCGGAAACGTGGTGCAGGGGGCTTGCGGCGTTCGCCTTATCGGGAATATCGCGCACGATGCCTCCGAGCAGCTTGGCCGTGTTCGATGCGGCGAGATCCGCATCAGTTTTCCCGGGGCCGGGAACGTTCTTCGGCTGCGTGATGAGGTCGCTGGGCCCGAAGTAGTCGCAAACTGCTTTGACTCGGCTGGAAACCGGCTCATCCGCAGGAGGATCCGCGACGCCGAGCATCGAAACGAGCTGGCCGCCGGCGGATGAACCCCAGGCCCCGACGAGTTCGGGATCGATGCCGAACCGGTCCGCGTTGGAACGAAGCCAGCGGATGGCGGCCCGGCAGTCGTCAATCTGGGCGGGCCACTTCGCGACATCGGTCAGTCGATACTGCACGCTTGCGACGACATATCCGTGCGTGGCGAGCCAGGCGGCGGGGGAGTTGTCTTTGCTCCCTTTCGACCATCCCCCCCCGTGAATCCAGACGATCAGAGGTGCGCGGCCGGAATGCTCACCCGAGCGATAGATATCGAGCTTGAGCGACTGCTCGCCGATCTTTGCGTACTCGATGTCCCGTTCGACGCGGACGTCGGGGGGAAGTGGTCGGACTTTCGGATTCTGGGCCCGCTTTGTCTTCGGTGCGGCGGGTTTGTCGTCGGCCATTAAGGAACCGAACGATGCCACGACGAGGAAGCAGGGGATCAGGGAGGGAACGAATCTCGAAGCAGCCATGCCGCACCCCACGAAATCTTAACGGATTCAATTGACCGCGAATCGGTTGTTCGAACGATCAGTGTACAACTCCCCGACGGGGACTGCGACCATTTTGCAAATCCGGACTCAGTGGGAATGCCTCCGGGCTGACACGGATTTCTCGACCTATATTTTGTCGGCGTCCGCAGGGTCGGGTTTTCGGCCCAGAGAAGTGGCATCTCGGGCGCAACACGCATTCGTCGATCAGGTTAGAGCAGGAGCGGCCAGTGACTGCAAACATGGACTGGAAGGGAACGCGCGAGCGACTGCTCGGTCCGCCGAAGCGCTCGATCCTGCCGCCGAGTGTGAAGCTGCCGGTTCTTCCAACGGCGCTCATGGAATTTTCGCGCAAGTCGTCAGAACCGGATGCCACGCCAAAGGGGCTGGGGGAGATCATTGAAAGCGATGCGGGGCTGACGTGTGAACTCCTGCGATACGTGAACTCGAGTGCGGTGGCCGTACGGCAGAAGGTCTCGTCTGCAGTTCAGGCGTTGACACTGCTCGGAGTCCGTCAGGCGCGGCTGCATCTGACGTCTTCGGCGCTCCGCACGGCGATGAAGTCGAGCGAATCGAAGCTTGTTAATTTTCAGGTCTTCTGGAACACGAATCTCGAACGGGCGATCTTTGCGCGTGAAGTCGCAAAGCTTCTGAAGGCGGATGTCGATCTCGCCTTCGCCGGGGGAATGCTTCAGGACTTTCTGCTCCCGATTCTGACGAGCCAGCTGCTCGAAGATTATTTAAAACTTTCAAAACTGCAGGCCGAGAAGCCGGTCGAGATGTCGCAGTTCGAGAAAGCGATCTTCAACTGGGACCATGCGGAGGCGGCTTCACACATCATGCTCGCCTGGGGATTTCCGGACGACCTCATCTGCTGCGTCGCCTGTCATCACCGCGGCCTGAAAATGCTGACCGATAAGGAACTCGGCCGTACTTCCGTTGCGGCCTGCGCCGTTGCCGGATTGATGCCCGATCCGTTCCGACAGGTCCCGGAAGGATTCGACCGGCTGCTCGAACTGGAAGCGGCCTGGCCGGCATTCAAAATTCTGGAGATCGCACGGACCGTCGATCAGGAGTTCAGGACGATGTCGCCTCCCGGAGCAGCGGCGAACCACTTTACGTTCCTCCGGCGCTGTGAAAAGTTGATGCAGGCGAGCGCGTGCTGACCGGTTCGCAGATGGAAAACATCTGCGGATGAGCATCTTCTCTTATCTTCGGTACCGGTTTGGGTTATGGCGGAAGTGAACTGGGCGGCCATTCGCGAGAGGGCTCTCGGTGGATTCGCCGCGTCGTCTCTGCCGCCGACTTTGAAGCTTCCCTCGCTGCCGCACGCGGTAACACTCTTTGTGCAGAAGGCAGGGGATCCGAAGGCGACGGTCGGCGACCTCGCGAAGATCGTTCAGACCGACACCGGTCTTACCGTCGAGCTGCTCAAGTACGTGAACTCGAGCTTCGTCGGGCTGCGGCAGAAGGCATCGAGCGTTCAGGCGGCGATCTCCCTGATCGGCATTCGTCAAAGTCGGATGCTGCTTGTTGCCACGGGAATGGAAGCGGCAGTTCGCGCGCGGAATTCAAAGCTCATCAACCAGGGATGTTTCTGGAACGCGAGCCTGCAGAAGGCGCTCTTCGCGAAAGAAGTAGCGGTGCTTCTCAAGGCGGACGGCGATACCGCATTCGCCGGTGCGCTCCTGCAGGACTATCTGCTGCCGGTGCTGACGAACGATCTCTACGACGGCTACCTCGACTTCGTGCAATCGCGCGAAGGGCAGCCGGAATCGATCTGCGAGTTCGAGAGCAAGAAGTTCGGCTTCGATCACTCGCTGGCGGCGGGCGCGCTGGCCCATCGCTGGAATCTGCCGGACGAGCTGATCTGCTGCATACTCCACCATCATGAGGGACTTCGGATTCTCGCGGATCCGGAACTGGGACGGTCATCCGTTGCCGCCGTCGCTCTTTCGGCGCTGCTTCCCGATCAGTTGCGTCAGCAGTACCGCGGGCTCGAGCAGCTGATGAAGCTCGGCGAGAAGTGGAAAGCGTTCAATCTCGAAGAGCTTGCCGGCATTGTTGATGAGAAGCATGCCGAACTCGGGCTCGGAGTGCGGAACGACTTCCCGCTCTCGCGTCGCTGCTCCGTCATCTCGACGGATCCTTCGAGCTATAGCGATGGCACGCTGTACGCCGTTGCGGCGGGATGACCGAGCTGAGTTGCCCGGTCTCAGAATCGGCGATACATCGGGTTCAGACTTCCGGCCGGTTTCCGATATTGCCGGATCTGGAAAGCGACCGCGTCCCACGGTACAGTCATTGTCGCGCGTCGCAGCAGATGGCCGCCAAGATTCGGCGGAGCCGAGCGAACAACAATCACGCGCGACGAATCTCCCGTTTCGGGAGGTTCACCGTCCATGGACACTCAGCCGGAGAAGACGATGTCGGTACCCGCGGCCTCTGACCAGACGATCAAACCGATTTACCTGGTGCCGTATCCGAAGGTCATCTTCATGTACCCGACGTTTCTGGCGTCGATCGTCGCCGGAATTTTCATGCTGGTGGCCCGCAACGAGCCGACCCCGCAGACGAACACCGTCTCGGCGATCTTTCTGATCATTTTTGGTCTCAACATCGTCGTGTTCTCGTTCGATTTTCCGAGGACGACGTCGCTGACGCTCTTTTTCGTCATTGCGGCGATCGCGCTCGGTTTATGGGTCTTTTTCATCTTCAATGAAAGCCTTCTGCCCCCCGTTACGAACTTTCTCCGCTCACTGAGTCCGTTCGCGAACTCCACCTTTTTCTTCATGGTCGCGACCATCCTGTTCGTCGTTTACCTCGCCGTGTTCATGAACATCCGGTTCGACTACTGGGAAGTTCGTCCGAACGAACTGCTGCATCATCACGGGGTGCTCAGCAACCTCGAGCGCTTCGCCGCCCCGAACCTGCGGATCGACAAGGAAATCAACGACGTGTTCGAGTACTTTCTGCTGCGGACGGGCCGGTTGATTCTCCATCCGAGCAACGAACGGCGCGCAATCGTTCTGGAGAACGTTCCGTTCATCAATCGGAAGGAAGCGGAAATCACCAGGATGCTCGGCTCGCTGCAGGTTCGGATCGGCAAGGAACTGCCCGGCGACGAGCACGAGTAGACGGACCGTCTACAGGTCGCTCACGCGTCCGATCAGGTCCTGGAATCGCAGCGGGCTTCGAGACAGCCCCAGCGCGTCGGCCAGATGATGCATCCACGTGACGAACCCGGTCTGCGGGTGGAAGTACAGCTCGTGGAGCGCCCGCTCGGTTCGGTTGCCGGTGCGCATGCGGTATTCGCTCTGCGGCAGCTGAAAAAACGTGTGCAGCTGGAAACTCGACGCACCGCAGAGCGCATATTCGAGCGCCGTCCGTCCCGAGCCGATGTTTCCGGTTGCAGACCAGGGAAGGGGAACGGTGCGCATCGGTCGCTTGTGGAACTGCTGCATCACTCGCAGATTGCGATCGCTGAGATCAGGGCCTCCGTAGGCCACTCCGCGGTTCCCTTCAAACTCCCGGTTCGGGTCGAACAGCCGATTGCCGTAGATGTAGAAGTCCGGCGAAGCATCTCCGGGAACGTGAATCGCGTCGAGCATCTCGATCTGGAACTCATCGTCGAAGAGGGCGTTAAACAGTTTGAGACCGATGCGCGGAAGCGTCCTGCTGCGCGATGAGTCGCGAATCAAGTGAGTCACCTGCCGCAGCCAGGATAGTATCGTCTCTTGAACCGCGGCCCGGTCGCTGCCTGCAAGTGTCGGGCTGAAATCCATTTCGAGCGGCATTGCCGCCTCAGGCAGTGAAGAACGGAACTCTCGAAGCGAGCTTTCCCAGGCCTCGATGAGCCGGGGCGTTGTCCACTCGTATTCCGCAACGTTCCACCGGAACTCACCTGGGGCAGGGAGGTGATACTTGCACGAGGGGACGATCAGCGTGTTGCGCGGTACTGCGATCCGTTGTGCGTCACGAATCAATTGCAGGTAGTCGTTGAAGCTCTGCCACCAGCCGCGACCCTTCCAGGTGACCGTCCAGCCCTTGTTCCCCGACGTGCCGAGAATTGGTTCGACAACCATCCGGGACTCGCGGATCGCCCATGCTTCCATCGATTGCGCGCCGGTTTCATCCTGCGCGATGACTGTTTTCAGAACGACGAAGCCGAGGCCGGCGTCGATGTCTTCCTGCACCTGGTGCGCCGTCATCGAGAGCTGCCCCGAGGCCTTTCCCCAGGGATTCTTCAGCGGATTTCCGGCGTATTCGGCCGCGAGATCCAGCCCGTATCGGTCGAGCAGATACGGTTCCAGCGGGGCAGGAAGCCCGCTGCCGGCGAACTCGTCGTAGTCGGTTTGAATCCGCGCGGCGACGGACGCGGCGATCGTTGGTTCGTCGGGCAGAATACGCATTCGCGTCATGGATGGTTCTATCGGGTGCGGGAAAATTCCCATCGACCTGCATTATAATCTCGAGCACACTCCGTGGACGATTCGCAGATGCCGGCTTCCCTCAATCCAAAACTCGCATTCTCGACGCTCGGCTGTCCCGACTGGAGCTGGACCGAGATTCTGACACGCGGGCCGAATTACGGCTATCAGGGTGTCGAGATTCGTCTCCTCCGGCGCGAGACCAATTTACTGGAAGTTGCCGAGTTCCGCGCCGTCGATCGCGCGCGAAGAAGACAGGAGCTTGATGAAGCCGGCCTGGCGGCGTGCGGGCTGGCGTCGTCCGTTCATTTCGACGAGTTCGATCGCAATGCCCGGGCGAAGGAATTGGGAGTCGGTCGGCAATACGTCGATCTCGCCCGCGAGCTCGGAGCCGGCTTCATCCGAGTCTTCGGAGACGTGCTTCCTTCGGAGGATGGAACTCGCCGCGGTGCGCTCGAGTGGATTGCCGAGGGAATCGACTCGCTTGCTGAGTACGCGCGCGCCGTCGACGTGCAGATTCTGCTGGAAACGCACGGCGACTTCTCCGATTCCCGCAACGCGGCGGAACTGATGCGGCTCGTGAGCGCACCGAATGCCGGCATTCTCTGGGATACGCACCATCCCTGGCGATTTCTCGATGAGGAAATCGAAGAATCGTTTGTGCGAATGAAGCCCTGGGTCCGGCATACCCACTGGAAAGATTCGGTCTCAGAACCCTCGGACTCGAAAACTAATGTGACTGAGGTCGATTGCGCCGGGGAAAAACT
>JBFWWA010000241.1:0-7250 GCA_050246455.1 Planctomycetaceae bacterium | reverse complement strand
CGGCCTCGAAGAACGAATAAGACGCGTTCGAGAATCTCGCCTATCGAGGTTCGCTCTCGACCGGACTCGGTTACCGGTTCTACGCGGAGCCGAAAAAGCGACTGGTCACTCGTATCGGTCCCGGTGTCACCTACGAACAATTCAACGATCCGGTCGTCCATCGCGTCACGCCGGACCTGTTCGGGGAAGTTGAGTCGCTCTGGCCGCTGTTCGATCGCACCTCGCTCGAGCATAAGACGTCGCTCTACCCCAGCCTCGAAGATCCCGAAGTCTTCCGCTTCATCAGCACTTACGGCATCCTGATCGGCCTCGACGACAGCGAACGGTGGACGCTGAAGCTCGGACTCCGGCACGAATACAACTCGCAACCGAACGTCGACCGGGAAAAGAGCGACTTCACCGCAACCTTCCTGCTGGTGTACACTCGCAACTGACGCCGCCTGGCGCAAGGTTTGTGAAGTCAGTGATGGGAGAGTTCGATGCGACGATCGTGGTTCGTGACGGCGTTCTGTGTTTGCGCGGTAATTGCGCTCGATACCGCATTCGCCGAGGAACCAAGACCGGACGCGAAACCGGCCCAGCTCGGTGAGCTCGCGAAGCCGTTCAAGATCGCGATGGAGCTCAAGACCGAGGAAAAAACGGTTCAGGTCGACGTCTTTTTCGTCGGAGATTCGGCGGTCGAAATGGATCCCGAAGATCCCAACTCCGCGGCGGCGATCTACGATCTCAAGAACCTTTCCTGGTACGACGTCGCCGGCAAGAACAGGGTGACGATCGCCGATTGCGAGAAATGGGCGGCATCCAGCCTGAAACGATCCCAGAATTCGCTCCGCAGGCTCGAAGACCCTCAGCAGCGCGAGTTCCTCAGTGCTCTGTATGTTCCCAGATTGAAGGTGACCGAGCCGAAGGATGAAAAGAACGAACTGGTCGTCAATAACGCCGTCGTCGAGTATCGAATCACAAGTGCTGAAAAACACGCTCTTCCGCAGCGGAATCGATACTTCATCTACGACAGGCTGAATGCGTATCGAAAGGCTTTCGTCAACAAAGCCCCGCCGTTCGCGCAGCTCGAACTCGACAGGATCCTCGAATCGCGGGAGGTCTTCCCCGGCACGATGGCGACTACGATCAAGTCGCCGTACGCGGAAGTCCGTCTCGACACGAAGATGCGGCTGATCGAACTGACGGCGGATGAGGAACGGAAAATTACTGAAGCGATCGCCCGCGCGCAGGCGAATCCGTAAAGCGGGTTCCCCACCCGAATCTGGCCGAAATCGCGGCTTTTATCGGAGGAGCAGCCGGCCTTCCCTTCCTTCCCGGGAACCTCCCTTGCCCCCCGGGGCGGACTCCCGTAAAGTGGATTACCCGAGAATTCCGCAGAAACTCTTTGGAATTTCGCGACTCCCTGATAGACTCCCGCCGCGATCGAGTCGCGATCCCCCGCCTGCCGCTCACGGGCCCGCCCCCTAAGTTCTTCAGTACACTCAGATTGCGTAGAGACCATGAGACGTAACGACATCCGCAACATTGCGATCATTGCCCACGTCGACCACGGCAAAACGACCCTCGTCGACGCGCTCCTCCGGCAAAGCGGCCTGTTCCGGGACTCGCAGCTGACGGGAAGCTGCATCCTCGACTCGAACGAGCTTGAGCGTGAGCGGGGCATCACCATTCTCGCCAAGAACATCGCCCTCCTCTACAAGGGGGTGAAGATCAACATCATCGATACCCCGGGCCACGCCGATTTCGGCGGCGAAGTCGAACGGGTGCTCAAGATGGCCGACGGCGCCCTGATCCTGGTCGATGCCTTCGAAGGCCCCCGGCCGCAGACCCGCTTCGTCACGAGCAAGGCGCTCGAGTTCGGGCTCAAGCCGATTGTCGTCGTCAACAAGATCGATCGGTCCGACAGCCGGCCGAGCGAAGTCCTCTCGGAAACGTTCGACCTCTTCGTCGAACTGGGTGCTCCGGACGAAGTCCTCGACTTCCCGTACTGCTTTGCAAGCGGCCGTGAAGGTTACGCGACCAACGATCCGGATGTTCGCACCGAAACGATCGCCCCGCTGCTCGACATTGTTCTTGAACACATCCCCGGCCCGGAAGTCGATCCCGACGGCGCGTTCCAGCTGATGGTAACGAGCCTCGAGTGGTCGGAGTTCGTCGGGCGCATCGTCACCGGCCGCGTCACCGCGGGATCGGTGAAGCCCGGGCAGAAAGTCGTCGTCATTCGCGAAGACGGCTCGCAGGAACCCGCGACCATCGAGACGGTGGAACTCTTCGATAAGCTCGGCCGCGCTGAAGTCGATGTTGCGACTGCCGGCGACATCGTCGCGCTGACCGGACTCCCGGAACCCGAAATCGGCGACACGATCGCCTGCCCGGTCACGCCGAAAGCGCTCGAACGCATCAGCGTCGACGAGCCGACCTTGTCGATGGTTTTCACCATCAACTCCTCGCCCCTTGCCGGCCAGGACGGCAAGTTCGTGACGAGCCGGCATCTTCGCACGCGCTTGCACCGCGAGCTGGAATCGAACGTCGCGCTTCGCGTGGAAGAGACCGGCGAGAAAGATTCGTTCCTCGTCTCCGGCCGCGGTATTCTGCATCTTTCGATTCTGATCGAGCAGATGCGCCGCGAAGGTTACGAGCTTTCGGTCGGCAAGCCGGAAGTTATCCGCAAGAAGATCGACGGCCAGTGGCATGAGCCGTTCGAAATCCTCGTTGTCGATGTCCCGACCGCCGATATGGGTCCGGTCATGGAGCTTGTCGGCAACCGTCGCGGCCAGTTGCTCGAAATGACCGCCAGCGACACCGGCATGTCGCATCTTGAGTTCACAATTCCCGCCCGCGGCCTGATCGGCATGCGGACCCGCCTGCTCAATGCGACGCGCGGCGAAGCAATCATTCACCACCGGTTCGACCAGTACAAGCCCGCTCAGGGCGAAGTGCCGCATCGCGCCAACGGCGTGCTCGTCTCGCAGGAGAACGGCCGCGCCGTTGCGTTCGCTCTCGGCAAGCTGCAGGAGCGGGCGGAGATGTTCGTCGCTCCGGGCATGGACGTTTACATCGGCATGATCGTCGGCGAGAACGCCCGCGAGAGCGACATGACCGTGAACCCGGTCAAGGAAAAGAAGCTCACGAACATGCGGGCCAGCGGCTCGGACGAGAACATCCTGCTCAAGCCGCCGCGCGAGCTGACGCTTGAAGCGGCTCTCGAGTACATCGAGGATGACGAGTACGTTGAAGTGACGCCGAAGGTGGTCCGCCTCCGGAAGATTTTCCTCACCGAGCAGGACCGCAAACGCCAGAACCGCGCCAGCCGCGCGTAGTTGGTGCAGTTGGAATAGCACAACAAACGCTCAAGCCCAGGGGTCGCATCCCCTGGGCTTTTTTTGCGCGCTGACTTCATCCTTGACCTTTACATCCGCGCACTTCAGACTGGCCCGACGTGATGCGTTCATGGGAGCGGTCATGACCTGATTCCCTTATTGAGGAGTGCCAACGCGTGCGTCGCAGTAAGACTTTGGCCAAGTGGCGCAGCGGTAAGCCTGCGCGGACCTGCTGTCTCGGTCATTTCATGCCGTTCTTCGTCAAGCACGCGGCGCACCACGGGTTCGACTGCATCTGGCTCGACCTCGAACATCGCGAAATGGATTCGCGCGAAGTGCAGGCGATCCTCACGCATTTCCATCTTGCGGACATCGACTGCCTGCTCCGCCCGCCAACGCTCGAAAAGACGCGCCTTTACCGTTACCTCGAAGATGGCGCGACCGGTCTCATGATTCCGCACGTCTCGACCGCAGAGATGGCCCACGAGCTCGCGCAATCAGTGAAGTTCCCGCCGATCGGCAACCGGGGACTCGACGGCGCGGGACTCGACGGCGACTTCTATCTCGAACGCTCCTCCGAATACACCGACCACGCGAACCGCGAAACATTCCTCGTCGTGCAGATCGAAACGCCGGAAGCGGTTGCGAATGTCGATGCCATCGCCGCGGTCGAGGGAGTCGACGGGCTCTTCATCGGCCCGGGGGATCTTTCGCTCCGTATCAGACACCTTCCGCCCGGCGAGCTCACACTCGAACAGGCGACCGAAAAGGTGGCGGCCGCCGCGAAAAAGCACGGAAAACAGTGGGGCCGCCCCGCAGCCACGCTCGAACAGATGCAGCAGCTGCACGCGCAAGGAGCGCGTTTGATCTCGCACGGAGGCGAGTTTCTCGCTTTGATGGAGATGCTGCTGCAATCGGCCCGCAACTTCGACGCCCTCGACGGCACGAAGCGGCCCTGATTCCGTAGGGTGGGCTCCGCCCACCAACGAGCGGCGCACGAATTGCAGTGAACGCGTATCGTTCAATATGTGCGGCGAAGGGAATTGGTGGGCACAGCCCACCCTACGAAAGACGCTCCAATCGGGGGTTCGATCCGATGATCGTCAAAACGATTCGTGGTGTCGTCGCTTTTCTTCTCCTGGCGACTGTTGCTTTCGGCATCGGCGACAATTCACCGCTCGCTGCCGCCGAAAAGACGGAGAACTTCGACAAGCCACCCAACTGGCACGGCTTCAACAACCGCTCGAACGTGTTCGAGCCCCGCACGATCACGCAGAACTTCGGCTACAGCGCCACGCAGCACGCTGGCGGCAACGGGCCGGGTGAATTCGGCGGCACGATCACGCCGGCCGCCGAGCCCGCTTACTACGCCCGAAAGATCCGGCCGAAAAATTTTGAAGAAACGCTCACCGCTTCCGGGACGTTCAAAAGTGTGGCGGGGCACGGCAATGTGCTCATCGGCTTCTTCAATGCCGACACTATTAACGAATGGCGGACGCCGAACACCGTCGCACTCCGAATTTATGGCCGCGGCGACGTCTTTTATGCCTACGTCGAATACATGTCGCAGAAGTGGCGGGCGGGAGCCGATAGTCCACAGCCATTTCCGATGGTGAAGGATCCCGAATCGGGTCGCGAAACGTTCAAAGGCTTCGCGAGCAACCTCAAGCATCGCTGGTCGCTGAAATACGATCCGAAAGCAAACAACGGCGACGGCGCTGTCATCGCAACGATCGACGACGTCACCGCCGTCTGTCATCTCGACAAGGGGCACAAGGCAGACGGCGCAATCTTCAATCGCTTCGGACTCCTGAACGTCGTCAAATCCGCCGATACCAGCGGCGAAATCTGGATCGATGACGTCGAGGTCAATGGCGAAACGGAAGCATTCGACAATGACCCGAAATGGCAGGAGTTCCAGAATCGCCGTGAGTATATTTCCGATGGAGTCCGCCCCCGCTTCGACTTCGGGTATTCGAACACGAATCACGCCGTCGGAAACAACAGGGGAGAACTCGGCGGAACGGTCTTCCGGGGCGACAATCGCACACCCGATAAAATGGCGGCCTTCGGAGACCGGCTGAAAAGGCTCTCGCTCGATAAGCCCCTCGTTGCGTCCGGAAAAGTCGTGTTGCGGCGTGCCGTTTCCGACAGCACCGCTCTCATCGGGTTCTACAATTCCCGAGAGAGCCTGAAGTCGAGCGACTCGCAAAGGTCGGGATTGCCGAACAGTTTTCTCGGCGTCGCCATTGAAGGGCCGAGCCGCGACGGGTTCTTCTTTTATCCCGCCGGAAACGTCGGCTCCGGTCCGCTTGCCGGCAACTACGGAGACAGCCCGCAGATTCTGCCCGACGAATCGTCGCACGACTGGAGCTTCAAGTACGAACCGACTGCAGACGGCGGCGGAGTCGCCACGGTCTCTCTCGACGGGAAAGGATCGACGCTTCGGATTTCTGCTGACGATCGAAAGCTGGGAGCAACATTCGATCGATTCGGAATCGTGACGACTTGGATCGACGGGAACCAGCAACTGATTTACTTCGATGATCTCACCTACACCTGGAACCAGGAGTAGTCCCATGACTCGCGCAACATTGTTCGGCAGCATTGCGGTTTTCGGTTTCCTCGCGGTCACCGCATCGGCATCCGCGGAGGACAATACCCTCACCGATCAGGAAAAGGCCGATGGCTGGGTTCTTCTCTTCGACGGCAAAACGCACGACGGCTGGATGACGAGCAACAGGAGTCCGAGCAAAACGCCTGTTGAAGAAGGAGCGATCAACCCCCACCGCTGCGGAGCCTACATGATGGTTCACGAGAAGGAATGGGGAAACTTCACCCTCTCGCTCGACTTCAAGGTGAGTAAAGGCTGCAACAGCGGCGTGTTCGTCCGGACAAGCCCGCTCGAATCGAAGCGCGGTCGGGACGTCGGCTACAACGGAATCGAAATCGCCATCGACGACAGCGTGAAGAACGGTGCCCACGCCACCGGCGCCATCTATGATCTCTCCCCCGTGCGCGCTGATGCCACCAGGAAAACGGGCGAGTGGAACCACATGGAGATCACCTGCGATCGCAGCAAGATCACCGTCGTGCTTAATGGCGTCGACGTGAACTTTATCGACCTCAACGACTTCACTGAACCGAACAAGCGCCCCGACGGCACCCCGCACAAGTTCGACGAAGCGTTCAAGAACCATCCCCGTTCGGGCTACATCGGCCTGCAGGACCACGGCGCCCCGGTCTGGTTCAAGAACATCAAGATCAAAGCGCTCAAGTAGAGCTCGTCCCGCGTGAACTAAATCAGTTCACCGATCGGGCGGGTGCTCGGCGGCAGAATGGGACGGCGGGCACCGGCAATGTCGACAACAGCATCGTCCGGCTCGATCCCGAGGTTGTGGTAGATCGTCGCGAGAACTTCGCGGTAATGGATCGGCCGGTCCACGGCGGAATCGGCAATCTTGTCGGTCGCGCCGATCACCTGGCCGACGCGCATCCCGCCCCCTGCCATTAAAGCCCCGTTGACCCGCGCCCAATGGTCGCGGCCGGCGTCCTTGTTGATTTTCGGCGTGCGCCCGAACTCGCCCCAGACGACGACCGTCACATCCTTGTCGAGCCCGCGGGCGTAAACGTCTTCAACGAGCGCGGAGACTCCGCGATCAAACAGAGGCAGCTGGTTCTTGAGATGAGCAAAGTTGCCGCCGTGCGTGTCCCAGAAACCATAGGCGACCGTGACGCAGCGGACGCCCGCCTCCACAAGCCTCCGCGCCTGCAGCAGCTGGTCGTTCCATTGCGGCGCGCCATCACCGAGATGGTTCGGCGAACCTTTGCCGTATCGCTCGCGCACCTTCGGATCTTCCTTTTCGAGATCGAGCGCAGTGACGAGCTTGCTCGAAGTCAGCACGTCAAACGCGCGCGCGTAGTTCG
>JBFWWA010000240.1:0-7258 GCA_050246455.1 Planctomycetaceae bacterium | reverse complement strand
GTGGTCGATGTTCTGACGAGAGATCGCGAAGTGCCATCCGTGCCGTTTGTAGGGGTCGTGAGGGGGGAAAGAAGAGCGGGCCGGGATCGGCAGATTGCCGATTCCGACCCGCTTAAAAGCTTTCCGTACTCTGGTTTGCAGTCGAATGGAGACGGGGAGACATGCCCTCGTAAGTCCGAGGGCGTGCCACCGTTTCCGTCTCAGCGGCTGAATTTCAGCCCGGGGTCTCCCGGAGGGCCGCCGACCATCTGGAACTGCAGCGAGTCTTTTCCTTCGAGCGAAAGATCCGCGAGCATCGTCCCGCCGGAGTCGGGTTCCATCGCCAGCGTTTTGCCGTCGATGGCATAGACCCCTTTCACTTCCTGGCGTTTCCCGTTCTGGTCGTAAGCCCAGGTGAACTTACCGTCGTCGGTCAGCTTCATCTCGAACTTCGCGTCCTTGGATTTGGCGGTCCAGTTGCCGACGAGTTCCGCGCCGGTTGGTGCCGGGCCGCTGGATTCCGGCGGCGCGGGTGAAGTCGATTGCGGAACGGCGTCGGGCCCTCCAATTCCAATGAGCAGATCTTTTGCGACCGAGTTGTCGGGCGTCAGCTCGACGACCGACTTCAATTGCTTCGCAGCGGCGTCCTTGTGGCCCGCCGTGATGTAGTGATAGGCGAGCAGGAAATGTGCCGGGCTCGAATCGGCGTTCGACTTCGTGAACGACTCGAGCGTCCGCAACTGCCCGGTGTAAGTATCAACGTCGGGATACATGCTGCTCATGGTGGTCCAGTCCCAGCCCGGACCGACGGAGAGGACCGCGTAGATTGTCGAAGCCGCTTCCTGGAATCTTCCAGTGGCGAACAGGACGAGTGCGCGGAACTCGTGCGTCGACGCATCTTTCGGCATCTGCTTGAGCGTTTTGTCGACGAGATCGAGCGCCTGCCCATAGTCTCCCTTGTAGAACGCATCGCGCGCCGCATTGAACGAATCGAGCGCTTCCTGCGTCACGCCCGGCGGCAGAGCTTCCGGTGGTGGCTCAGCGGCGGCCGTTGCATCGGTTGTCGCCGGCGCCGCGGCGTAGGCTGCGGAATCATCGTAAGAGACGAGGGGCTGCGAATAGTCGTACACGACCGTGCCGGTATCGACCGGTGCGATGTAATACGGGTTGGAATAACCCCAGTAGCCGAACGTGTACGCGAGACGATTGACGCCCCATGACGTCAGGCCGAAAGCCATTGCCGCGGGATGGTTGTCCCACATGTGGTCCCACCAGCCATTGTTCCAGTGACCGTGACACCAGTCGTTGTGATACCAGTTGTTGTCGTTCCAGTTCTGCTGCCAGTCGTCGCGACGGTCGTCACGATAGTCCTGGCGATTGTCTTGCCTGTCGCCACGATTGTCCTGGCGATTGTCCTGGCGGTCACCGCGATTGCCCTGTCGATTGTCCTGCCGGTCTCCGCGATTTTCCTGACGGTTGTCCTGTCGGTCACCGCGATTGCCCGGTCCTCTGTCGCTGTTCGCGAGACGGTCCTGCAACTGGTCTCTGCGACCTTCGGGAGTTGTGGGACGGTTGGCCCATCGATCGCCTGCATCCCCCACGCCGGGGCGATTCGCGATCGCTCCGCCAGCGATGCCCCCGGCAATGCCGCCGGCCAATCCGGGCAAAGTGGTGCTCGGTCGGTTGGCGATTCCTGGTCGGCTATCGATTCCCGGTCGGCCATCGACACCGGGTCGATTTCCGACGCCGGGGCGATCGCCGCCGCCGATGTTCGGGCGATTCCCCGCACCCGGTCCGACGTTCGGCCGATTCGCAATACCCGTTCCCGGTCCGACATTCGGCCGGTTGCCGATTTCCGGACGGCCAGCGCCGCCGGGAAGAGGGCGCGCTCCACCTCCCGCGATGTTCGGTCGGTTGCCGGGGCTGACGTTCGGTCGGGTGCCGGGGCTGATGTTCGGCCGGCTGCCGCCGGGCGAGACGTTTGGTCGCGAGGAAATCTGCGGCCTGTTTCCCGCACCCCCCGCGGGACGCGACGCGACATTCGGTCGCGATCCGCCGCCGCTGAATGACGGCGTGTGACTGGCACCGGGGCGTGCGCCGCCCCCTCCTCCCCGATTCATTCCGCCGCCGGAGTATCCTCCACTTGCGACGCGGCCTCCACCGCCGGAATAACTTCGGCCACCGCCTCCTCCTCCGCGCGACATTCCGCCGCCGCCACGGCCGCCTCCTCCACCACGACCTCCTCCGCCTCCGCGGCCGCGCGCCCAGCTCATGTCTGTTACCAGCAGGGCTGCCAGAACCAATGCCAGCCCGATGAACCATTTATTTCTTTTCATGATTGTTCTCCTCGATCTGCTTCGACCGGCAGGTTTATTGTTTGGATTCCGAAACGGCCTTGGGCGGCTGGTGCACCATCACGACGCTGACGTCGGGCTGCAATTCGCCCTCGATCACGCGCTGGGTTGTCGACCAGCGAATGGTCTTGCCGTCGAGCGGCGAGTAGACGTTGGTGGCGGAGGCGACCGTTCCGTCGGGACGGACGCCGTTGGCTTTCACGAGCCACTCGTCGCCGACCTTTGTCCAGGCCCCTTCCGCGAATCCCCCTTCGGAATCGAAGACCCAGGAGCGAATCTGCTTGGCAACCGGGTCCCAGCCGATGCGCTGCGAGCCATCCATGGTGCGCACGCCGCTGGCTTCGACATGGAATTCGCTGAGAATATAGTTTCCATCTTCGGACCAGCGGGTCGAGGTTCTTACGGTTGCCTCGTCGCTCTCGTCGACCCATTCGCCGATGAGCCATTCGATCTGCCGGAGATGCTCGTGTGGAGTGGGAACTTCCGATTCGAGATCGCGAGCGACCGCAATTTGCCACTTGCCGTTCTGCTTGAGGTGTACGGCCACGTAGCGGCTGTCGACGGCCGGTCCTTCGTTGACATCAGCGGGATCGAGCGTGGTTACACCTTCCTCGATCGCCATGTTCGACCCGACGAAGCGCACTCCTTCAACGGCGATCGAGATCTGATTTCCCGGAGAGGACTCGAAGAACGCCGCCATTTCCTTCTCGATGGCATCGCGTCCTTTGAAAACATTCTTGAATTCGTCGATGTACTCGCCGTCGTGAAGGAACTCGTCGGCGATCGCCTTGGCGTCGCCGGCGTTGTAGGCCTTGGCGAATGCTTGCGCGGTCTGTCGGATCTCCTGCTCATCGGCGGACCGGTCGGCGACGATCGTCGGATCGGCGGACCTCGGCCTCGGTTCCTGGGCGGTGACATACCACGACCATCCCGCGATCAGTCCGCACGCTGCGGAAAGCATCAGTAGTGGACGCAACTGTTTCATAACCCCCTCCTCGTAAAGAATGGAATCGTCGTGATCTCGGAATTCGCGACCGGAATCAACCGGCGGAAATTTATTTCTGTTCGACGGTCACCTTGATGATCTTGCCGGTGAAGGCATTGTCGTGCTGTTTATAGTCGGGTGAGACATTGGTTTCCGAATCCAGGCCGACGTCGGCTCCTTCATCACCAGAGAATGCAAAAGGTTGAGTCTTGGGAATCTGCGCTTCGGCGACTTTCTTTCCGTCGACGCTCAGGATGGACTTGCCCCCTGTTCCCGGCTTGGCGGAATCTGGGATGAATTCGTAACCGATTGTATGCTTCCCCGGTGCAAGCGCGGTATCGCCGGCAATGTTCGTCCGCTCGATTGCGAACCAGTTGTATTCGTGATGCGGCTTTCCTTCCTTCAAATAGACGGTCCAGCCGCCAAAATAGCCAGCCTGCGCGATGATGACGCCACTCGCCTTGTTGTCCGCCACTTCGACCTCGGCGGAAACGGTGTGATGGACTCCCTTGATGTTGATGAAGGCGTTCTCCATCATCCCGGTCATGCCGGGGTAGACCGTGAGTGACTTGCGTCCGTTCATCAGGTCGGGGCGTCCGGCGATGGCGGGGTTGAATCGCTCGGAGCGGCGGTCATCGATGGGCAGGACGTGATTCCGCTCGGCTTCTTTCAGAAACAATCCCTGTAACTCTTTGAGCTTCGCAGGATTGCTGGCAGCAAGATTGTTCGCTTCGCTGAAGTCCTCGTCGATGTGATACAGCTCCCAGACGTCGTCCTTGACGGGGGGGAGTGCGGTCATCAGCCACGGAACGGAATGGCGCGTACAGGCAACCCAGCCTTCATGATAAATGCCGCGGTTGCCGAACATTTCGAAGTATTGCGTGGTGCGACGGTCCGGCGCGGTCGCATTTTCGGTTGTGTAGAGCATCGATACGCCGTCCATCGGCCGCTGCTTCACGCCGTCGACGACCTTCGGTTGAGGAAGCTTCGCCGCCTCGAGCGCCGTGGGGGCCACATCAATGACGTGATGGAACTGACTGCGGATTTCACCTTTGTCCTGGATTCCCTTCGGCCAATGGAGCACCATTCCGTTGCGCGTGCCGCCGAAGTGGCTGGCGACCTGCTTGGTCCACTGAAACGGGGTGTTGCCGGCCCACGCCCAGCCGATGGCAAAGTGGGGGAAAGTCGTGGGATCGCCCCAGGAATCGATGTGATCGAGCATCTGCTCGGCTTTGCCGACGATGCCGTTGAGCGCCATCATTTCGTTGTAGGTTCCCTCAGGACCTCCTTCGGCGCTCGAGCCGTTGTCGCCGACGATATAGAAGAGGATTGTGTTGTCGAGCGCGCCGATCTGTTCGAGCTGTGAAACGAGCCGACCGATTTCGAAATCGGTGTGCTCCCCGAAACCGGCGAAGGTTTCCATCTGGCGCTCGAAGAGTTGCTTCTGTTTGGGGCTCATGTCATCCCAGGCCGGGATTTCTTTCGGGCGCGGAGTGAGCTTTGCGTCGGCGGGGATGACGCCGAGCTGTTTCTGCCGCGCAAAGGTTTCTTCGCGCAGCTTGTCCCATCCGCCGTGGAATCGACCTTTGTATTTTGCGATCCATTCTTTCGGGGCGTGATGCGGGGCGTGCGTTGCGCCTGTCGCGAAGTACAAATAGAACGGTTTGTCGGGAGTGAGCGATTTCTGCGCGCTGACCCAGTTGATGGCCTTGTCGGTCATGTCGGTGGTGAAGTGGTAGTCCGGCCTCTGCGGGGTTTCGACGCGAGTGACGCCGTCATAAACGGCCGGCGCCCACTGGTTGGTCTCGCCGCCGATGAATCCGTAGAACTTGTCGAAGCCCGAGCCCGTCGGCCAGCGGTCGTAGGGTCCTGAGACGGAGACTTCCCACGGCGGTGTTTCGTGATACTTGCCGAAGGCCGCAGTGCTGTAGCCGTTCTGGCGGAGAATTTCCGCGAGCGTGGTGATCTCCTTCGGCCTGACGCCGGTGTTACCGGGGAACGCAGTGGCGAGTTCCATGATTGCGCCGGCATTGTTCGCGTGGTGATTGTGACCAGTGAGAAGCGCGACGCGCGTCGGACTGCAGAGCGCGGTGGTGTGAAAGCGGTTGTACTTCAGTCCGGCTGCCGCGAGCTTTTCGAGCGTCGGCATCCTGATGGGACCGCCGAAAGCGCTACCGAGCCCGAAGCCGAAGTCGTCAATCATGATAATGACAACATTCGGCGCTCCGGCCGGGGCCGTGACGTCGAATCGCGGGGGGGCTTTTGCATCGCGCGCATCGAGCGTGGTGATGGGCGCGATCTTCGGTTCGGCGATCGGGAGAATGGTCCGATCGAACTTGTCGGACTTGCGCGTCTGGCCGTGGGCCGTCGATTCGAGATTGCCGACGATCGCGAAACCACAGAACAGGCAGGCGATGGCGAACGGGAATCGGAAATGATCGGCACGGGAATGCATCTTCATCGTGTTGTTACCTCAGTTGCTGCGGATCAGGATTCGCGAGAACTCACTTCACAACTTTCGCTTCCGGAAACTTCCAGGTGCCGTCGAGAATTTCCTTGTGGGGGCGATACATGCGGACGAGATAGTTCCAGCCCGGCATGATCGGCAGGCAGTTGACCGCTCCCGTCTCGCAGTTGCCGAAATTGATCGTTACGGAACCATCCGCATTCGGTTGGGCGGTGACGTTATTCAATGTATAGGCGTTCCGGGCGTTCTTCACAAAGAAGCCGTCCTTGTTGTAGACGCTGATCGACCAGAAGCCGTCGACAGGTACGTCCTTGACGGTCAGCTGGTAGGGCGTCTTTCCGTCGTTGCTTTTTGGCGAGGTGCCGAAGTAGTACGCATCGTCTTTCGGGTTTCCTCCCCATCCTGCGGCGGTGCCGATGAGATGCTGCACGCGATCGACCTTGTCTTTGGGGCCGAACATGCGGGCGGAGTCGAGCCCGCCGTTGGCGGTACCGAGCGCCTTCAGTGCATCGCGGATCGCGGTCAGCGAAGCCTGGTCCCATTTCGGGACGTCGAACTTTCCGACCGCTTTCTGTTCGACTTGCATGGCGTCCTGCAGAGCGTGCACGGCGCTTAAATCGTCCGGGTCCGCGGGATTCACGAACGTCCGGACGAGCAGCATGACGTAGCGCGTGCCGATTTCCGAGCTCGTCAGCGTATGCGAACCGGCGTCGTAGATGACGGTCGGCGTGTAATGATCCTCGTTGATGACCTGCACGGCGCGGAAGCGTTTTCCGGCATCGGGCAAGGTGACTGTCACCGGCGATGCTTCGAGGTCGAAGACCGCCATGGAATAGAGGGTGTCGCGATTCATCCGGACGACCGATTGCGAATCCACCGGTGCCAGATTGCGCGAGTGCTGAAATTTCCCGAACGCCCCCTCCTTCACGAACTTCGCGAGGTAGGTGTCGGTCTCGGCGCGGGCGAAGTTATCGACCGTCACGCGAATGGTGTCGTTCGCCTCTTCCGCCGCGGGGAGCGGGTTCAGCCCGAGCGCTGGACACAAAACGAGAATAATCCATGTTCCGATTCGATTGCCGTTGTGCACAGTTGATCCTTTCCGGTCAGAACGATCTTCCCTCAAAGTTCATTACCCCGCATCTCTGCGGGCGGCTTCCTGAATGTGTTGAAGTTCTGCCGCGCCCGATATTCCGGGATGAACGGGAAGACTCCGTCACGGGGATGGCGGGTAGATGACCTTCCACTCTTTTGCCATGTCGACCACGGTCCAGCCGTGCTGCGGTGCTTCGTCGAGCGCTTTGTCGAGCCGGCCGACGTGGGATGCGCGGTCGTAGGCCCATTCCCGCTTCGCATCGGTATGGTGCACGATGAGCCCGAAGCGAGCCCCGCTTCCGGCCGTGGTCCACTGCAGCATCTGCAGATCGCCATCGGAATTGCCGAAGGCCATCACCGGCCGGCGGCCGATGAAGGTCT
>JBFWWA010000239.1:0-7259 GCA_050246455.1 Planctomycetaceae bacterium | reverse complement strand
GCGAGCAGCGCGGAGTCGGTCGAATACTCCTGCGACATGGCACGCAGCAGCGTCATTGCGGAGAACTTTCCGCTCTGATCGATGCGGACCGAAAGCGTCTCTTTCTTGCTGATGACAAGCTCGATCCAGCTGCCGCGTTCCGGAATCACCCGGCACGAATAGTTCTTCTTTTCGCCCGGCTCGGAGCTCAGCACGAAATCGACGCCGGGAGAGCGGTGCAGCTGGCTGACAACGACGCGCTCGGCGCCGTTGATGATGAACTCACCGCCGCCGATCATGATCGGCATGTCGCCCAGGTACACTTCCTCTTCGAGAGGCTGTTCCTTGTTCAGCCGCAGCCAGACGCGAAACGGCCGGCCATAGGTCAGCCGAAGCTGGCGGCACTCGGTCGGATTGTAGCGCGGCTTGCCGAGCTCGTAGCGGAGATATTCGAGCCGGTACTGCCCGTCGTAGCTTTCGATCGGAAAGACTTCGCGAAGAATCGCTTCCAGACCATGGTTTTTGCGCTCGCGCGAGTTCTTGTCGCGCTGCAGAAACAGGTCGTACGACTCGGTCTGGATCTTCGTCAGATCGGAAAGTTCGAAATCGTCCAGGATCTTGCCGAAGTGTCGCGTGTTCTCGACCTTCTGGATCCGAGTGGCAGGAATCGGCATACGTCGATTTCTTTCCGTTTAGTTGGCGTGGTTTGATGCAGCCGGATGCCCGACTGAAGAATCCACGCACAGTTGCGATGTCGCTTGCGCCGCGGCTGTTTGAGAGCGTCGCTGAGAAAGGGCCGGAGGAGGGGGGTTGAGGCTGGGCGCAATTCGACCGATGCCGAGCGCACCGGGAGCGCGGCAGAAATCAGGCAGCGAAAGATACCGGTCACCTTCGCGGTTGCGTGCTGTCAATTTGCTCGCTCGAACTGCAGCCAACGCCCTGATCGAACCCGCACCCGGCCCACACGAGATCGCCTGGGCCACATCGCCTTTCGAAGCGTCCGGCACACGTTCCCCACGACGCCACACCCACAATCACCGGCCGAACGTCCCGCCTTCGGTTTCGGTTCACCTCCGGCTGGAAACCAGAGCTCAATTCGAAACACCGACGTTCCAACCCGGCCGCGGCAAGCGGGCATATTCCCGCTTGCCATTCCCCCGTACCGATCGGCGAACTACTTGATCTCGGCTTTTCCGCCCGAGGCTTCCACTTCCGCCTTGAGCTTCTCGGCCTCTTCCTTCGGAATTCCGGTCTTGATCGGCTTCGGCACCCCTTCGACGAGGTCCTTGGCCTCTTTCAGACCCAATCCGGTCGCGCCGCGAACGACCTTGATGACGGCGATCTTGTTGTCGCCGAATCCGGTCAGCACGACGTCGAACTCGGTCTTCTCAGCGGCAGCCTCAGCACCGCCGCCACCACCGCCCGGCGCCATCATCACGGCACCACCTGCGGCAGGCTCAATGCCGTGCACTTCCTTCAAATAGTCGGAAAGCTGCTTCGCCTGCAGAAGCGTCAAGCCGACGATCTTGTCTCCCAGATCTTTCGTTGTGGCATCTAATTCGGTCGCCACGGCCGTGGACATCTTACGTTCCCTTTCTCGTCAACTCGAAGAAAACCCGTCAATTCGACATCCGAATCAGTTTTCCCCCGGGCTTCCCGTCGGATGTCGACATCGGTCCCGGAGACCGTAATTTCTTTTGTATTCTTTTGGCAGCCGGACGCCGACAGCACAAAGGCCGGCAACGAACCTGCCACACCCCCGCAAGATCAGGCCGCCTCTCCGGCGCCTTCCTTGTCGGCAATCTTCTTGATCTGACTTCCCAGCTTGGCACCCGGACCGAGCAACGCCGCCGACAACTGAGCCCCCGGGCTCAGAATCAGCCCGACGATCTGGCCGAGCAATTCTTCGCGGCTCGGGCTCTTGCTCAGCTGCTCGACCTGGGCAGGGGTCAGAGGAGTTCCCTCAACCGTCCCACCCTTGATCTCCAGCTTCTCAAGATCCTTCGCCCACTTGGCAATCTCTTTGGAAAGCGCGACAACGTCCTCGCCGCCCCAGACAAGCGTGGTCGGCCCGTTGAGAACGGAATCGAGCGAGTTGATTCCAACCTCAGCAAGCGCCTTCTTGGCGAGCGTATTCTTGACGGAGAGCAGCTGAATCTGCTTCTTCCGAAGCGCGAGCCGCATCTTGTTCGCGGAAATCGCGTCAATCAACGACGTATTCAGCACCAGCATGTCGCGCGAATCGCCGATTCGACCGCGAATGTCGCTGATCAACATTTCCTTGACGTACTTGCTCATGACCGCTTATCCGTGCCTGTGGCACCAGTTGTTCATTGTTTCGACAGGCCGACGAACGAACCGACTCGACCTGATCACACGCCATGCCGGCAAACATGAAGACGACACCGAGAAGACCCGGCAGTCGCCCACCACCCTTTACGCGGCGACAAAGATCCCGGGACTGAACGTGCCGGAGATCGAAATATTGCGAATGTAAATCCCCTTCGACGACGCCGGCTTCAGAGAATTAATGTAACGCAGCAACGCTTCAACGTTCTCCGCAAGCTGCGACTCCCCGAACGACATCTTGCCGACCACGCAATGCACGTTGCCGGCAGCATCACAGCGAAATTCGACCTTACCCGCCTTGTATTCCTTCACCGCGGAAGCAACGTCCTGCGTCACGGTTCCGGCCCGAGGAGACGGCATCAGGCCACGCGGACCGAGCACCTTACCGAGCGGACCAACCACGCCCATCATATCCGGCGTTGCAATCGCCACGTCGAAATCCAGCCAGCCTTCTTTGATCTTGTCGGCCAGCTCTTTCCCGCCGACATGATCGGCACCCGCATTCTTTGCGAGGTCGACGTTGCCACCCTGGGCAAACACGAGCACCCGCTGCGACTTGCCGATACCGTGCGGAAGAACAATCGAACCGCGGACGATCTGATCCGCCTGCTTCGGATCGACACCAAGCCGAACCGCCAGCTCGATGGTCTGATCCATCTTGCACGGCTTGATCGTCTTCGGCAGCGAACCCTCGAGCCCCTTCAGCGTACGGACCGCCGTAGCAACATCGACCGTACCGAGCCCTTCGACCTTCTTCTGCAGAAACTCAAAACGCTTTGACTTCTTCGCCATTTCCCTCACTCCGACCGTCGCAACAGGCGCCCAAACCAGACCACTCAACGCAGAAACTTAGTCAACAACATCCAGACCCATGCTGCGAGCCGTACCCGCAATCACTCGCGACGCATGCTCGAGACTCTGCGAGTTCATATCCTCGAACTTGCGCTTGGCGATATCGAGCAACTGCTGCTTCGTCACCACACCCACCTTCTCCGCCTTCGGATTCCCTGAACCCTTGGCGATCTGCGCCGCCTGCTTCAGAAGCACCGCGGCGGGCGGACTCTTGATGACAAAATCGAACGAACGATCGTTGTAGATCGAAATCAGAACGGGAACAGTCGTCCCCATCTGATCCCGCGACTTCTCGTTAAACTGCTGAACAAACTGACCGATATTGACGCCGTGCGGACCCAAAGCGGTTCCGACAGGCGGAGCCGGCGTGGCCTGACCCGCCGTCACCTGAATCTTCACCACCTTGACCAACTGCTTCGCCATGAAATCCGCCTGCCCTTCCGCGCGCCGTTCAACAACTGCGCCCGACTAAACTTTTTCGACCTGCCAGTACTCGAGCTCGACCGGAGTCGACCGACTGAAGATCTCGATGAGCACCGTGATCTTTCCGTGCTCTTCGTCAATCTTGTCGATCGTCCCCTCAAAGCTCTCGAATGTTCCTTCTTTAATCTTCACAGCATCGCCCGGAGCCAGATCAATCTTGATCTTCGCCGGCTCCACAACACTGTCGATCTGCCGACCGAGCATGCGGTCGATTTCCTCGACACGCATTGCGATCGGCTTGCCCGCGGCCCCCGTGAAATCGCCCACACCGCTCGTGTCGCGAACGAGGTACCACGTCTCGTCGTCGAGCACCATGTGAATCATGATGTAACCGGGATAAAGCTTTCGCTCCATCACGCGGGTCTTGCCGGCCTTCGTCTCCTTGACCTTCTCGGTGGGAATGATCACCTCACCGAACCGATCCTCCAGCCCCTCGCGCTTGATTCGCCGCAGCAGGGAATCGCGAATCGACTTCTCGCGATTGCTCTGCACCTTGAGCACGAACCACTCCATCTCGCCGCTTCCAGCGACGGAGGGGGCGGATTCAGCCGTTGCCGCAACCGCCCGCGATTCCGCGACCGGCGCATCGGAGCCCCCGTCCTCGGATTCCGAGGCTTCCGGCTGCTCGACTGGCAATTCATCATCAATCACGGACATGCTCCCGGACATTCCCGTGCCCGACGCAACTCGATAAAAAGAACCCGCTTGGAACCGGATTCGTGAACATCCCAAACGGGCGCAAACCGCATCATCTGCGATCGCGCCGAAATTTTCAAGAAAGCAGACCTCTCAGCCGCCCCAAGTCTGCAAAATTGCGCCGCTGCCCGCTCAAATCTGAAGAATTCCGAGCAAACGGAAGAGCGCCACCCACAACTGATCGTAAACAAACAACACAACCGCCAACAGAAACATGGTCCCGACCACAACCGCCGTTGCCCGCCAGAGCTCCGGCCAGGTCGACCACGAAACCTTGTCCATTTCCGCCTGAACCGAGATGAGAAAGTCCGCGAACCGCGGATAATTCACCGCCCGGAAAGCCCCCCAGGCCGCCGCCGCGAAGACCAGCGTGGGAATCCCCACGCGAAGCCACGCCGGCTCGCCGGCCAGAGGCCCCTGCGACAATCTCCAAAGACCGAAAAACACAATCACGAGAATCGCAGCGGCGGTCAGCTGCCGCGTCAACCGGCCCTGGTTGCGCTTGTAGAAGCTGACCGTCAGCATCTCGCTCCAAAGTGTCGTTTCAGCGTTCTTTTTCACAATCAACGCTCATTGTTGACGAAAGAAAAAACCAGCAGCCGGCAATCAATGCCAACTCGAAGCACGGGCGGAGGGAGTTGAACCCCCAACCGCCGGATTTGGAATCCGGTGCTCTGCCAATTGAGCTACGCCCGTAACAGTCACAGAATTCCTAATTCAGACTTCCCTGCCGCGCTCGACTCGCCGCCGCCGGCCCGGATTGCAACCGAACCAGCGACGCGCCAGACCCAAGCGCTACTTCTTCCGCGACTCTTTGTGGAGCGTGTGGCGACGCAGCTTCGGGCAGTACTTCATCAGCTCGAGCCGCTCGGTGCCACGAGTCTCCTTGCTGACCCGATAGTTCCGCAGCCCGGTTTCAGTACACTCCAGCCAGACATACTCGCGCATTTTTCAATCTCTTCCACGCCGCACGGACTACACCGAGTCCGCCAACGAAGCTCGAAACCTGTTGCCGTCAAAATCGGCAGCAGTCCGGGGCCGATGCAGGAACATCGGCCCCAAGGACTACAGCTGAACCGTGATCCAATCAGGCAAGCACTTTCGTCACAACGCCCGAACCGACGGTGCGGCCACCTTCGCGAATCGCGAAACGACTACCTTCGGTGAGCGCGATCGGCTTGCCCATCTCGACTTCCACAGAGACGTTATCGCCAGGCATGCACATTTCCGCGCCGCCGAGCAATTTCGTCGCACCGGTCACGTCGGTTGTACGGAAGTAGAACTGCGGGCGATAACCGCTGAAGAACGGGGTGTGACGACCACCCTCTTCCTTGCTCAGAACGTAGACCTCGCCCTCGAACTTCGTGTGCGGGGTGATCGACTTCGGAGCCGCAAGCACCTGGCCGCGCTCCACGTCGTCCTTCTTCGTTCCGCGAAGCAGAATACCGACGTTGTCGCCGGCCATTCCCGAGTCAAGAGTCTTGTTGAACATTTCGACGCCGGTGCAGGTCGTCTCCGTGGTCGGACGCAGACCGACCAGCTCGACCTTCTCACCGACCTTCACAATTCCCTGCTCGATACGACCGGTCACCACCGTTCCACGACCTTCGATCGAGAAGACGTCTTCGATCGCCATCAGGAACGGCTTGTCGGCCTCGCGCGCCGGCTCCGGAATGTCCTTGTCCAGGGCATCCATCAGATCGCCGATGCACTTGTTGAACTTCGGGTCACCCGGGTTATCGAGCGCACCCTTGGCATTGCCACGCACGATCGTGATGTCATCGCCGGGGAAATCGTACTTGTTGAGCAGCTCGCGAATTTCCATCTCGACGAGTTCGAGCAACTCTTCGTCGTCGACCAGGTCGCACTTGTTCAGAAACACGACCAGCGCGGGGACGTCGACCTGACGAGCCAGCAGGATGTGCTCGCGGGTCTGCGGCATCGGGCCGTCAGCCGCGGAGACCACCAGAATTGCACCGTCCATCTGGGCGGCGCCGGTGATCATGTTCTTGATGTAGTCCGCGTGACCCGGACAGTCGATGTGGGCATAGTGACGAGTCGCCGACTCGTACTCGACGTGGCTGACCGCGATGGTCACGGTCTTGGTGTCGTCGCGGACCGTACCGCCCTTGGCGATATCGGCGTAGCTCTTCATTTTGGCCAGGCCCTTGACTGTCTGGACCGCCAGAATTGAAGCCGTGAGTGTGGTCTTGCCGTGGTCAATGTGACCGATGGTCCCGACGTTGACGTGCGGCTTGGTTCGCTCAAAGACTGCCTTGGCCATGCCTCTTCATTCTCCCGATAATTAGAACGACTGCAGATTGACTGTTGAATTGACTCGATTCAGCCCCAAAAGTTCCCACCCGAAAAGCTGCTGATGGGACTTGAACCCATGACCTCGTCCTTACCAAGGACGCGCTCTACCAGCTGAGCTACAGCAGCATCGCTCCCTGGAGCCGGCCGCAAGAGTTCGCCCCGAACAATGACACAAAGGCACGCAGAGAACAACTCGACGAACCCCATTGTCACCCGCTCGAGACAACGCAAGCGGGCGAAGGGAATCGAACCCTCACCACCAGCTTGGAAGGCTGGAGCTCTACCATTGAGCTACGCCCGCGATATCCCTCATTTCCAAACAAAAACAGAACACGAACTCGCAAGTCTTTTATGCCGAGGCAGGTCCCCACATCGGCGAACAGTTTCAGTGCGCGGAGTGACCAAGTGGGGGAAACAGGATTCGAACCTGTGAAGGCATTGCCACCAGATTTACAGTCTGGCCCCTTTGGCCGCTTGGGTATTCCCCCATTCCATCCCGTGATCAATCCGACGCGCCGTCGTTGTTCGCCTCCCTGATCCGATGGCAGTGGGGGCCTGCTTGGAGAAGCTGGAAAACCAAAGAC
>JBFWWA010000238.1:0-7284 GCA_050246455.1 Planctomycetaceae bacterium | reverse complement strand
CAACCCATCGCTCCAGAGAATATCTCCTCGTCAGGAGGGGAGCGAGTCACAGCGAATCGCCGGAAATCCTTTTGAGGAACGGACGATTCCCAGTCCGGCGCAGCGGTTGTGTCGATGATCGAAACTTTCCGGCAAATTGCGAATGGTTTACACAGCATCCGGAATTCGGCCTCTCTCTCCGCATTCCTGCACGCTTCCACGAACCGGCATAACCCGTTGCCGCGGCGCGAATTGAGTTCGACATGCCGATTCAGGGATCCCCCTGAGTCGTGGACAATCGAGCCGGCCGTCGATACTATGAAATGGATCAACGTGCGTTTGCGCATGGACGCACATTCCCACCCGCCTGCGATTCCCACCCAACCTTCCGACCGGTGCCCGGAATGCCGAGCTGGATTACCCGGAACATGCTCCAGCATGGCGTGAAAGCCATCGTTGCGACGTTCTGTCTGCTGGGGATGGTGCTGACATTCGCCGGTCAGACTGACCCGGTAAAGAGTACGACTCCCGGTCCCGACAAGGCGTCGGATTTCGCGAACGGCGTTCAGCCGTTTCTCAAGAAATTCTGCCTCGATTGCCATAGCGGCACGGAACCGGACGCCGGCTTCAAGCTCGACGCCTTCAAGACCGAGCTCGAAGCGGGGCGCGAAGAGCTCCGCTGGAGGCAAGTGCTCGAAAAGCTCGAGAACGGGGAGATGCCTCCGCCCGATCACGACGCCAAGCCGTCGGATGCGGAGAAGAAGGTCATCCTCGACTGGATCGATCGGACGTTCATTCACGTCGACTGCAGCCAGTCGCGCGATCCGGGACGCGTCACGACTCGGCGGTTGAATCGGACGGAGTACAACAACACCATCCGCGATCTTGTCGGTGTCGATTTCAAACCGGCCGCCGATTTTCCAACCGACGACGTCGGCTACGGTTTCGACAACATCGGCGACGTCCTCACGCTCTCGCCGCTGTTGATGGAAAAGTATATGGATGCCGCCGAGAAAATCGCCGCGAAGGCGCTCTCGAGCGTCGACCTTACGCGGCCGCACGTTGTGCGGCTCGAAGGTCCGGAACTCAAAGGAACCGGCGCTGCGCAGCTCAACGAATACGGCTACCATATGCTCGCTTCGAAGGGGACGGTGACCGGCGAGTTCAACTTCCCGTTCGACGGCGAATACATTCTGCGGACGCGCGTCACCGCAGATCAGGCCGGCCCGGAGCCCGTTAAAATGGGGCTGATGCTGCAGGACAAACAACTGCAGGTCATCGAAGTTCCCCGCCACAAAGAAGCGGGTTTCTTCGAACTGCGGACGGTGGTCAAGAAAGGGAAGCGGCCGGTCGGGGTCGAGTTCCTTAACGACTATTACGATCCGAACGGGCCCGATCCGGAACATCGCGACCGGAACCTCGGCGTGCATCTGATCGAAGTCGAAGGGCCTTTCGGCGTCGATCGATCGATGTCGCGCGAGCTGCTTCCGGAAACGCATCGCCGAATCATCTTCACGGTTCCAACGGCGGAGAAACCGGCCGACGAATGTGCGAAGGAGATCCTCACGAAGTTTGCGGGGCGCGCTTACCGGCGTCCAGTCACCGACGAAGAGCTGGCACCACTGCTCAAACTCGTGCAGCTCGGAATGGAGAGCGGCGAATCGTTTGACGGCGCAATTCAGCTGGCCGTGCAGGCGGTTCTTGTTTCGCCGAACTTCCTGTTCCGCATTGAACGCGATAACGATCCCAATAATCCCCAGGCGACGCACACCGTTGCGGATTACGAACTCGCAACGCGGCTCTCATATTTCCTCTGGAGCACGATGCCGGACGAAGAGCTCTTTGCAATTGCTGCGAAGGGCGAGCTGCACAAACCGGAAGTGCTCGAGCAGCAGACGCGCCGGATGCTGAAAGATCCGAAGTCACGGGCGCTTGTCGACAACTTCGCGAGCCAGTGGCTGAACCTGCGCAATCTCGATATTGCGACGCCGAACCAGAAAACATTCGACGGTTTCAACGACGAACTCCGGGCCGACATGCGCCGCGAGACCGAGATGCTCTTCGAAACAGTGATGCGTGAGGATCTGAGCATCGTCCGTTTCCTCGACGCCGATTTCACGTTCGTCAACGAACGGCTTGCGAAGCATTACGGAATCCCGGACATCAAGGGGGGAGAGTTCCAGCGCGTCTCGCTGACGGGCGGAAAGCGAACCGGAGTGCTGTCGCATGCCAGCATTCTGACTCTGACGTCGGACCCTACGAAGACCTCTCCGGTGAAGCGCGGAAAATGGGTGCTCGAGAATCTCCTCGGAGCAGGTCCGCCCCCCCCTCCCGCGAAAGTTCCGGATCTCGCCGAGACGAAGAAAGCGAAGCCCGACGCGACGCTCCGTGAACAGATGGAACTGCACCGCTCGAACGCGATGTGCGCCTCTTGCCACAAGTCGATGGACCCGATGGGGCTCTCGCTCGAAAACTTTGACGGTGTCGGCCGCTGGCGCGAGAAAGATGGAGACAAGCCGATCGATGCGTCCGGGACTCTCCCGTCGGGAGAGAAAATCGCGAATGCGCAGGATCTGATTCGCGTCCTGAAGGGGCGGGAAGCGGAATTCACACGGCATTACGTCCGTACGCTATTAACCTATGCTCTCGGCCGCGGGCTGGAGTATTATGACAAGTGCGCCGTCGACTCCATCACCAGCGCCGCGCGGGCCGATGCCGGCCGGTTCTCGAGAGTCGTCATCGAGATTGTCCGCAGTGAACCTTTCCTCATGAGACGTGGCGACGGAGGACAAGAATGACGTTTTCAAACGGGCTGCCGCGACGAACGTTCCTCAAGGGACTCGGAACGGTCATGGGACTTCCGCTGCTCGACTGCATGCGGCCGAGCGTCGCGGCCGCGGCCGGAAGCAGTGCCGCTGCCGCAGCCCAGTCGCCAGTCCGCATGGCCTTCGTCTTCTTCCCGAACGGCGTCATTCAGCCTGCCTGGAAACCGGCGAAGGAAGGCGACGGCTATGAGATCACACCCACGCTCAAACCGCTCGAAAAATTCCGCTCGCACTTCAACGTGCTGACGGGGCTCGCGCAGCAGAACGGTTCGGCTCTCGGCGACGGGGCCGGCGACCACGCCCGCAGCGCTTCCTCGTTCCTGACCGGCGCGCATCCGTATAAAACATCCGGCGCAAACATCCGGGCGGGAGTTTCAGCCGACCAGGTCGCCGCCTCGATGATCGGCCGCGAAACCATTCTCCCCTCGCTCGAAGTCGGAATTGAAGGGGGCCGCAACGCCGGCAGCTGCGACTCCGGCTACAGCTGCGCGTACTCGAACACCATCTCCTGGAAGTCGCCGACCATGCCGATGGCGAAGGAGATCAATCCTCGCCAGGTCTTCGAGCGGCTCTTCGGTGCGAAAGATGCCGACCCGAAGCTGCGCGTCCGCCGCGAATTCTTCCGGAAGAGCATTCTCGACACCGTCTCGACCGACGCCGCCCGGTTGAAGGGTGCGCTCGGCCGGACCGATCAGCGGAAAATCGACGAGTACTTCTCGGGAGTCCGCGAACTGGAGCTGCGCATCGACAAGGCGGCCCGTGCCTCCACCCAGGAACGGCCGAACATCGACGTTCCCGAAGCGGCCCCGCGCGAATTCGAGCAGCATGTCCGCTTGATGTACGATCTGCTGGCGCTCGCCTTCCAGACCGACTCGACCCGTGTCGCGACCTTCATGCTCGGCAATGAGGGAAGCAACCGCGCGTACACGATGGTCGGCGTCAAAGAAGGGCATCATTCGCTTTCGCACCACGGCGACAAAGAGGAAATGACGTCTCAGTTGCGGAAGATTGACCTGTATCTCATGACGCAGTTCGCCTACTTCCTCGAGAAACTGCAGTCGATCAAGGAAGGGGAGCGAACCCTGCTCGACAACTCCATGATCGTTTACGGCAGCGGGCTCGGCGACGGCAACAGCCATCAGCACCACGACCTGCCGATCGTGATGGCGGGAGGGGGCGGCGGAACGATCAAGAACGGCCGGCACCTCGTGCTGCCGACGCACACGCCGATGAACAACCTCTTCCTGTCGATGCTCGACCGCGTCGGCGCGAAGGGGGTCGATCAGCTCGGCGACAGTACCGGCCGGCTCACGGCCCTCGACGCATGAGCCCCGCCGCCGAAGGTCGGACGAAATCGGGATGCGGATTTCCCTCGATGCACTCGCGGCGCGGCCTGACTCTCATTGAAGTCGTGACTGTCGTCGCGGTGATCGCGATCCTGCTCGGCATTCTCATCCCCGCGATCCAGCAGTCGCGCGAGGAAGCGCGGCGGACTCAGTGCGGATACCACCTCAAATCGTGGGGACTCGCGCTTGCCGGATACCATGAGACGTGGGGAGAGTTTCCGTCAGCCGCCTATGATCGAGAACTTCAGACAACGAAATCGCCGCTTGCAGTCCTGGCGAACGAACTCGAAGTATTTCCCCGCTCGCATCCAAAGATTCTCTATAAGGGAGATCTCCCCTGGTATGACAATGCTCCGGAACTTGCCTCGTACGTCATTCCCGATTTGCTTTGCCCGACGGCACTCCATCCACCCGTCATCACCTCCGAAGCGATTGCGCGACTCAAGGTGCCGGTCGGATCGGAGTTCGCGACCTCTGACTATCTTCTCTCGAAAGGCCCCAACGATTCGTGGTGCATCCCCGAAGGGCCACACAAATACGGACCGATCGACGACAAACAGCTCGGTTTGTTCGAACTGAACCGCCGCGTGAAATTGAAGGAGATCACCGACGGCACGAGCCAGACGATCGCAATGGGGGAGGGAGCGACCGGGCCGCGGTGGAAGATCATGAACAGCAAGCCGTCGAATCCGCATCTCTCAGCCATGCAGCCCGACGTTCTCGACCCGCACGCCTACTGGATCTGTCCGCGGATCAACACCACGAATGACCGCGCGACGTATCAGATCGTGACGGCGAGCATCTATGCAACGACCGCAATTCTGATGAACGAGCCCCTCATCACCGAAACGCTGGCCGACATGGCCGCGCTCGACGACTGCCGCTCCACTCTGAAAGGGGGGCCGCACCGGCTTGGCGGTTTCCGCAGCGATCACGAAGCGGGGGGAATGTTTCTGTTCGCCGACGGATCGGTTCATTTCCTGCATCAGGATCTCGACCCGGCTCTCTACCGTGCATTTTCTACAATCCGCGGCGGCGAATCGATTTACTTCGGACGCTGATTTCCTCCACCCGAAGTTTCCATGATTCCGCCGGGATGCAGTGCGAGTGCAGTCCCTGACGGCTCGGCGGCGCTCCTCCCGGATTCTCTACCGGCAATCATTCGGCTGGCGGGGGCACGACGATTGCAGACTCGACCCGAACAGATTGATCTTTTGGGATTCCCCACCGGGAGCCATAATCCGCCCCCGTTTGGTTCCCACCGGATTGGAGCCCGGTGCCGCAAGGTTTTCCGCGTCGGTAAACTCTCGCCAGTTTGACCACGGTCCGCGAACTGCGTCACAGTTCCTGCCCGGAGAATTGGACAAATTCTTCCGTCTGGTCCAAACATCTGACATGCAGCCCATTGCCCAGACGAACCGATATCACCGATCGGTCTTACCGAACCCGAAAAGAGATGGTCTGTCGGTTCGTTTCCTATCACGGCGAGTCGATGGCAGCATGTCGATAACTACAGATCACGCGGCCACCCGAACACGGACGATCCCCGCCACGATTCGGCGACAGGAACCCGCGGGAAAATCAGCGCACCTCGTCGGCATCTGCGGTTCGGGAATGAAAGCGCTTGCCGAGATGCTTTCCGGACTCGGCTGGCAGGTGAGCGGCTCGGATCTTTCCCGACCGCATCCCACCGTCGAAGCCCTCGAACGGCGCGGCATGCGAGTCCACTTCGGGCACCAGGACAATTTTCTCCCTCCCGATGTGAATGTTCTCGTCCATAGTCCCGCCGTCGGCACCGACAACCCGGAGCGGCAGCTTGCATCGCGCCTCGGCATCCGGCAGCTGTCGTACAGCCAGATGCTCGGCGAACTGATGCGGGAGCGTATCGGCGTCTCGATTGCCGGCACGCACGGCAAGAGCACGACCACGGCGATGACGGCGTCGATCCTCACCGATGCCGCGCTTTCCCCCTCGGCAATTGTCGGGGCGGAACTGTGCGGACTCGGGAAGAGCGGCTGGGCCGGCGACGGCGAGCTGTTCGTCGTCGAAAGCTGCGAGTACCAGCGCAGCTTTCTCGACCTCCGTCCGAAATTTGCGGCGATCCTCGGCATTGAACCGGATCATTTCGACTGCTTTCCGGACGCGGCGCAACTGCAGTCGGCTTTCACGGAATTCGCCGGCAACGTGAACAGCGACGGCCGGTTGATCGTTCGCGCCGATTGCGCGGCGGCGAAAGCGGCCGCGGCATCCGGCAGTGCACGAGTCGAAACATTCGGATTCGGTCCGGGAGCCGACTGGTGGGGAACCGACGTCCGGCAGACCCCGTGGGGAATGCGATTCCGCGTCTTCCGCGGACAGGAGTTCTTCGGCGAGTTCACGCTGCAACTGACCGGCCGGCATAACGTTCTCAACGCGCTCGCAGCAGTTGCGATCTCGAGCAGCGCCGGTGCGCCGGTGACCGCCATTCGCGACAGCCTCGCACAGTTCCGTGGAATCAAGCGACGCTTCGAGTACGTCGGCTCGTGGCGCGGAATGACGATCATCGACGATTACGCACATCATCCGACAGCGGTCCGTGTCAGCCTGGATGCAGCGCGGGCCCGGTTCGGCGGACGGCGAATCTGGTGCGTCTTCCAACCGCACCAGGTGTCGCGGACGAGCGCGCTCCTGCAGGAGTTCTCGGAAAGCTTCGGGTCGGCCGACCAGGTGCTCATCGCACCGATCTTCGCCGCCCGAGAGAACGCCGCCGGTGCCGCCGAGTCGATGGCCAGCACGCTGGCCGAAAAAATCGCCGCACAGAACGTTGCGGCGCGATACTCCCCTTCCCTTGACCGAATCATCGCCACAATAGACGATGAAGCGCGACCGGGTGATGTGTTGATCACCATGGGTGCCGGGGATATCGATCGGGTGCATCATGAGTTCGCTTGCAGACTTCAGCGAAATCACGCGGCAGGATGAGCCGCTGGCTCCTTACACCTGGTTGCAGGTGGGGGGCCCGGCCCAGTATTTCATCGAGCCACGGCATCCCGAAGAGCTCGTCCAGGTTCTCCAGCGCTGCCACGAAGAGCAGATTCCGGTGCGTGTGCTCGGCGGAGGCTCGAACATCCTCGTCCGCGACGATGGGACCAGCG
>JBFWWA010000237.1:0-7293 GCA_050246455.1 Planctomycetaceae bacterium | reverse complement strand
GCCAAGTCTCCGCATCAGATTGAAGTGGTGTGCAAGGAGAAGGACTGGCGGAACTTCATCGCGTTTTCAGGGCTTCGAGTTCTGCCGGCTCATGAAATTTCTTCCATCAAGGGGAAAGACTACCTCGAGAAGTACAACTTCGCCTACACCGCGACTTCCGGCCCCTACATCGTCCACAAGGAAGATATCAAAGAGAATGAGTCGCTGACGATCACGAGGCGGAAGGACTACTGGGGAGAGAATGAGGCGGAGAACCAGGGACTCAACAATTTCGACAAGATCCGCTTCGTCGTGATTCGCGACGACCGCCTCGCCTTCGAGAAAGCCTGCAAAGGGGAGCTCGATTTCTACGTCGTCTATACCGCCAAGTGGTGGGTCGAGGATGTCGATAAGCTGGAAGCGGTCGAGAAGGGGCACCTGATCCGGCAGAAGGTTTATACGAAATATCCGAACGGCTTCCAGGGAGAGGCGTTCAACATGCGGCATCCCCCTCTCGACGACATCCGTGTTCGGAAAGCGCTCGCACATCTCTTCGACCGGAAGACAATGGTCGAGAAATTCGCGTACAACGAGTACGAGCTCCTCAAGTCGTACTTCCCGGGAAGCGATGCGGAGAACCCCGACAACAAAATGGTCGAATTTGATCCGCGTGAAGCGGCCAAACTGCTTCAGGAAGCAGGGTGGAGCAAGCGCGGGAGCGACGGAATTCTGACCAAAGACGGTAAACGGCTGAGCGTTACCTTGAGCTACAGCACGCAGGGGCTCGAAAAGTACTTTACGAGCTGGAAGGAATCATTGAAGCAGGCAGGCGTCGAGCTGAACCTTTCTCTGCTCACTCACGAGACGCAATGGTCGAATACGCAGGAGCGGAAGTTTGAAGTCGTGGCGCAGGCATGGGGAGCGGTTCTGTTCCCCTATCCGCGCACGATGTGGCACTCCAAGATGGCGGCTGAAAACGGCAGCAATAACATCGCCGGTTTCAAGAATGAGGAAGTCGACAAGCTCATCGCACAGTACGACGAGGAATTCGACCTCGCCAAGCGGACGGAGATTCTGAAAAAGATCGACGGTCTGATTTACAACGAACACCCCTATTCGATGGCATGGGGCCTGCCTTGCGAGCGAGTCCTCTACTGGAACAAGTTCGGCAAGCCGAAAACCGTTTTCCGCAAGTACGAGGACTGGCGCGGCGCATTCGCGACCTGGTGGGCCGATCCGGAAAAGGATCGCCAGCTGAAGCAGGCACGCAAGTCCGGCGCGAAGATCGAGCCGATCCCGGCGGTCGAGCTCCGACCGTGGGACAATGAAAAGAGCGAGACGGCGCAGCGTTAGCGATGCGCGGCCGCCCAGTAACGCTCACCGGTCTGACCTCGCATCGTTCGTGATCGTTTCGACATGACAGCATACTTCGCACGCCGACTGCTGCTGATACTGCCGACGTTTCTCGGGGTGACCATCATTGCGTTCACAATTACGCGCATGGTTCCCGGGGGGCCCCTCGAGCGGGAGCTGATGCGCATCCGTCAGGCGTCCGCCGGCGGAGAAGGGGCCGGCGCAGGCGGTTCGGTCATGGACATGGGAGCGCAGATTCCGGCCGCTTCGCTGGAAGAGCTCAAGAAGCAGTTCGATCTCGACAAGCCGGGATACGTCGCGTACTTCCTCTGGCTCAAGAAGGTCTTCACGCTCGATCTGGGGCGAAGTTACACGTACCGTATTCCGGTGTGGGAGCTCATCGCGCAGCGTTTCCCCGTCAGTCTGACATTCGGCCTGACAGGCTTTCTACTGGCGTACCTGATTTCCGTCCCGCTGGGAATTCTCAAGGCGCTCCGGCATGGAGGGGCGTTTGACGTCACGAGCTCCGCAATCGTCTTCATCGGCTATTCCATACCTGGCTGGGCGCTTGGGGCGCTTCTGCTGCTGTTCCTCGCCAGCGGACGATTCTACGACGTGCTGCCGCTCGGCAGTGCGAAAACAAGCTCGTACGACGACCTCCCGTCCCTCGTGAAGAAGCTTGAAGATCCGGAAAAGATTTCCGATGAGTGGGGGACCTTCGAGTGGGAGAAAATGTCGGCACTCTCAAAGCTCATTGACTACGGCTACCACATGCTGCTGCCGGTGATCTGCTACATGGTCGGGAGCTTCGCGACGCTGACGGTGCTGACAAAGAACTCGCTGCTGGAGAATCTGTCGCAGGATTACGTCCGGACCGCGTTCGCGAAGGGGCTCTCGCAGAGGCGGGTCATACTGCTCCACACGCTGCGCAACTCGCTGATACCGCTGGCGACCGGTCTCGGGCATGCACTCTCCGTCATCATGGCCGGTTCGTACCTCATTGAATACGTTTTCAACATCGACGGGCTCGGATATCTCGGCTACACGTCGATCGTCGGCCGCGACTACGTCGTCGTGATGGGAATACTCGCGATCAATACACTCCTGGTGCTTGTCGGCAATATTTTCTCGGACGTCCTTTACGCACTCATCGATCCCCGTATCCGCTTCGAATGAATTCGCCCGCGACTCCCACTCCCACTCCTGCCGCAGCTTTGCCGCCGACCTCCGTTGCGCGGAAGAAGTCGCCGTCGCCGTTTCGGCTCCGGCTGCGCCGCTTCCGTCGCCTGAAACGCGGGTATTACAGTTTCGTGGTTCTGGCGGGGGCCTATGCCATTTCATTCCTGCTGCCGTTCCTGATGAACAGCCGGGCAATTGCCGTCCGTTACGAAGGCTCGTTCTATTTCCCGGCATTTAAAACCTACCTTTACGACACGTTCGGCATCGGCCGTGAGCACATTTACCTGGCTGAGAAATTTGATCAGCTCGATTCCGACGGACGGGTGCGGCAGGGGGAAGCAAACTATCGCGACCTCAAGGTCAAGTTCGCGGAGGAGGGAAAGGGGAACTTCGTGCTTCTCCCGCCAATTCCGTATCACCCCAACGAAGGTTTCCTCCAGCTCGCAGGGAATCCGCCGCACCCTCCTTCGCGCGATCATCTGCTGGGGACCGATGACCGTGCCCGCGACGTGCTTGTCCGACTTGCATACGGTTTTCGCATCTCGATCAGCTTTGCGCTCATTTGCACGGTTTGCGCGTATGTCTTTGGTGTCGCGACCGGGGCGGTGCTCGGTTATTACGGCCGTGCGATCGACATTGTCGGGCTTCGCTTCGTCGAGATCTGGAGCGGAATCCCGTTTCTCTACACGGTGATCATTCTTGCGTCGCTCTTTAAGCCGTCGTTTCTTCTGCTGGTCGGAATCGTCGCCGCCTTCGGCTGGATGACGATTACCTACTACATTCGCGGAGAGTTCTATCGAGAAAAGACGCGCGATTACGTCGCCGCCGCGATCGCCACCGGCGAGAACAATTTCACGATCATGCTCCGGCACATTCTCCCGAATGCGCTGACGCCGATCATCACGTTCGCCCCGTTTGCGATTGTCGCGGAAATCGTGACGCTCGTTTCGCTCGACTTTCTCGGCTTCGGCCTTCCCGCGCCGACTCCCAGCTGGGGTGAGCTTTTGGGGCAGGCGAAGCAGAATCTGCAGGTGTGGCATCTCGTCGTCTTCCCGCTCGGCGCCATGTTCATCACGCTGCAGCTTGTGGTCTTCATCGGCGAGGCGGTCCGCGAGGCGTTCGATCCCAAAGTCTTCAGCAGGTTGCGTTGATGGCGGCTCCTCCCCTGCCAGCACCGAAGTCGGATATGCCCGCGAGGGAGAACGCCGGCGCTGCGCCCCTCTTGAGCGTGCGCGACCTTCGCGTCGAGTTCTCGATCGATCGCGAAATCGCGAAAGCGGTCGACGGAGTGTCGTTCGATCTGTTCGCCGGAGAAGTGCTGGGGATCGTCGGTGAATCGGGGTCGGGGAAATCGGTGACGGCCCTCTCGATCTTACGGCTGATTCCAAAACCTCCCGGCAATATCGCGGCGGGACAGATTCTGTTTCGCGGCAAGGACCTGTTGAGTCTGCCGATCGAGCAGATGCGCACCGTTCGCGGCAACGACATCTCCATGATTTTCCAGGAGCCGATGACATCGCTCAATCCGGTCTTCACGATCGGCATGCAGGTGACCGAGGCGGTTCTCGCTCACGAGAAAGTCCCGCGACGCGAAGCGATTGACCGCGCGGTGGCGATGCTCGAGCGCGTCGGGATTCCCGACGCTCGGCGCCGGATGGGAGATTACCCGCATCAGTTCTCCGGCGGAATGCGGCAGCGGGTGATGATTGCAATGGCCCTTGTCTGCCATCCGAAGATTCTGATCGCCGACGAGCCGACCACGGCACTTGACGTCACGACCCAGGCTCAGATTCTCGAATTGATGCTCGAGCTGAAGGGAAAGAGTACCGACAAGTCGATCATGCTCATCACCCATGATCTCGCGGTGGTCGCTGAAACCTGCCAGCGCGTCGTCGTGATGTACGGCGGCAAGGTTCAGGAAGTCGGCACGGTCGAGCAGATTTTCAGAAGTCCGGCGCATCCGTACACGCGGGGGCTCATGGCATCGCTTCCCGCATCGGGAAAGCGGCGCGAGAAACTGTATACGATTCCCGGCAACGTCCCTTCGATCATGGACATGCCGGCCGGCTGCAAGTTCTGCACGCGCTGCCCGGAGGTTTTCGATCGCTGCCGAACCGACGAGCCGATTCTTCACGACCTTGGAGAGGGACATCGGGTCCGCTGCCACCTCGTCGAGGAGCGCGCCCGTGCCTGATCCGTTGCTCGAAGTACGCAACCTGCGCGTCCGCTTTCCAATCTGGGGAGGAGTTCTACGGCACAAGGTCGGGGAAGTGCGCGCGGTCGACGGCGTCTCGTTTACCGTCTATCGGGGCGAGACCCTCGGCCTGGTCGGAGAATCGGGTTGCGGCAAGACCACGATTGCGAAAGCGGTCTGCAATATTCTTCGCGACACCGCACCCGGAGTGCATGTCGACGGGGAGATCATTTTCCACACGGCCAAGGGGCCGGTCGATCTCCTCAAGCTCTCGCGGAGAGAGATGCGGCCGCACCGCGAAGAAATCCAGATGATCTTTCAGGATCCGTTTTCGTCACTCAATCCGCGGATGACGGTGCGTGAGATTATCGAGCGTCCTTTGAAGATTCATACAAAGGACGGAAGCCGCAAGCGGCGCGAGCGCGTCGAGTATCTTCTCGACCGCGTCGGCCTGCAGCCGGCGTACGCCACCCGGTATCCGCACGAGTTCTCCGGAGGACAAAGGCAGCGAATCGGCATTGCACGGGCGCTTGCGGTCCAGCCCGACCTGATCATTGCCGACGAGCCTGTTTCAGCGCTCGATGTCTCGGTGCAAAGTCAGGTGATCAACCTGCTGCTCGACTTGCAGCGGGAGTTTCAGCTGACCTATGTTTTCGTGGCACACGACCTGTCGGTGGTGCACCACATCAGCCATCGCATCGCCGTGATGTATCTTGGCAATCTCGTGGAGATCGGCGATGCGGAGCCGGTTTACAAGTTGCCGATGCACCCGTACACGCGGGCGCTCCTGTCCGCGGTTCCGAAGCTCATCCCGCGTGCCCAGCGGGGAGAACGGATCCGATTGCAGGGAGAGATTCCGTCGCCCCTGAAGAAGCCCTCCGGCTGCCCGTTTCATCCGCGCTGCCCAATAGCCGTTCCCGATTGTTCGGCGCGCGTCCCGCCGCTGGAACAGAAAGAGCCGGGGCAGAAGGCGGCCTGCCCGCTGACGTGATGGCCTTCGGGCCGATCGCTTCCTTTCAGCGTCGGCCGTTCGCGCTCCCAATTGCCGCTTCGAGTTTCGCGAGGTCCCGATCGAGTCGTTCGGCCTCATCGGCGCCGAGCTCCTGCTCTCCGAATCGGACGCGATAGAACTGCCGCACGATCCGCGCGGGAATGTCGCCGAGCTGCCCGTTTGGGGGCAGTGCAAGGATCCGTGTCGCTGCCAGTTCCGCGAACTCCCGCTGCGTCTCCGTCGGTTTGCGGGTCATTCCGAGGCTCATGCACAGTTTTTCAAATCGTTCATAGAACGCGACCCGAATGCGGCTGCTGTCGTCATACCGACGGAACAGCATTTGAAAAAGTCGCCAGAGGAACGGAGAGCGGCGCACCAGTTTGTAAACCCCGACGGAAATCAGCAGCAGTGCGAATGTGAAGCCGGCCCCCTCCACGCTGAACCATCGGCGCGGATCGCGCAAAAAGTCGGCCGTACTCGAGAGAAACTCAATCGCCTTCGTCTTAACGCCGGTTTCGGAACTCCACCACTGTCGCCACCACTCCTTCACCGGGTCGTAAAAGTTGCTGTTCTGTTGATTGATGTCCATGTTGACGACGTAGCGCGACCACGTTCCTTTCATGAACGATGCAAGGTCGTGCGCCGTTTGCAGCGATGGAGCAAAACTTTCGACGCTTTCCGCGCGTGCCTCAGGGGTTGCGTCGAGTGTGACGATTTCCTTATCGATGAGCGCTTCGACCCAGGCGTGCGCGTGACGCTGCTCCACTTCAAAATGGCCGGAAATCGCGTTGAGCTTTCCCCCTTTGAACCCGCTGACAAGCCTCGCCGGAATATCGACCGAGCGGAGCATCAGGGCCAGAGCCGTGCCGAAGTACTCGCAGTGCCCCTTCTTGCGGCTGAAGAGAAAATCTTCGACCGGGTCGACTGAAAAGTCGTCAACCGTCGTATCGAGCGAGTAGGAATACTCACCGGAATTGCGCAGGTAGGCGTGGAGCCGTTCCGCTCTTTCGCGCGCTGGGGGTTGCGTCGGATTTGTCGGATCGTAGCCGGCAATCTCGCGAGCTTTCGCGGAAAGGCGGGCGAGTTCCGGGCCGGGGACCTTTCCAAACAGAGTCTTCCAGCGCGCATCGGACTCGACTCGACGAGCGATTCGATTCCGCGGCGAATAGAGCGTGTAAGCAACTGCCCGATCAACGGGAACCCGATTGGGTCGATACAGCACTCCATGCAGATACTGCGCCTGAATCTCGTCCGAGTGATTGACGATCCGCCCGCCATAGATGGGATGCAATCCGAAGAGAATGTCGGTCCCGATCGGCTCCATGTGGATGTCCTGGCGGACCGCGCCATCGAGCGGTTCGGGGTTCAGCTCCCGGTAGGATGTCGATTTCCGTTCAATCGCCGACCAGGTTCCTTCCTTGTAGTCTCCCATCACGGTGCCGCGAAACAGCGGCTCGGCCATGCCGAGGGAGGCGGTGTAGGCCTCGACGTCAAGTTTCTCTCCGGTGTCGTTGTTGAAAACCTGCACTTCAAGAACCTTGGAAGCACTCGAAAGGAGTTCGCCGAAATCGCCGAGTCGAACCTGCGCGGTGAAACC